>CALRVO020000021.1:0-16187 GCA_943371595.1 Sphingomonas paucimobilis | reverse complement strand
AGCCCGCCGCAGGCGGAAACCGCGCCGAAGGCGCGCAGGACAACCGCAACGAAGGACCCGACCGGGCCACGGACCCGGACCCCCGACGAGGTCAGCGGCGAGCGGCCGCCGCGCGGCCGGCGCGGCGGCCGAAGAACGAGCCCTCGCCGAGCTGGGTGCCGGAGCAGTAGCCCTTGCCGTCCTGGGCGAGGTTGGAGGCGCAGGCGCCGGCGGCGTACAGGCCGGGGACGGCCGACCCGTCGGGGCGCTGGACCTCGCCGTCGACGCTGACCCTCAGGCCGCCGAGGGTGAAGCCGGCGTAGATGGCCTTGCCGAGGGTGAGGTCGAAGACCGCCCAGGGGCCGGTGGCCTGGGGGGCGAGCCAGTCGGGGGACTTGTGGAAGTCGACGTCGTCGCCGGCGGCGGCGAGCTCGTTGTAGCGCTCGAGCGACTTCTGCACCGAGCCAGCGGGCAGGTGCAGGGCGTTCTCGAGCTCCTCGATGGTCTCGTAGCCGTCGATCAGCGGGACGAGGGGGAACTTCGGGTACTCGACGTGCTCGCTGTCGACGATCAGGTAGGCCGCGTGGTCCTCCTGCTCCATGACGAACTGCGACGTGCGTGAGTGGTAGCCGTCCTCGTTGCAGAAGCGCTCGCCCTGCTTGTTGACGATGAAGCCGAACATGAGCTTCGACGGGGGGTAGAACGGCGCGGTGATGAAGGGCTCGTCCATGTGCTTGAGCTCGGCGCCGACGGACGCACCCAGGCGGATGCCGAGCCCGTCGTCGTACGTCGAGCCGAGGGTGAAGGGCTTCTCGGCCAGGGCGGGAGTGTGCTCGGCGACCATGGCGGGGTTCATCACGAACCCGCCGGCGGCGATGACCACGGCGGGGGCGAGCACGTGGCCGGTCTCGTCGAACGAGCGCCACGCGAGGCCGACGACCGCACCGGTCTCGTCCACCACGAGGTTGGTCGCGCCGGTCTCGTAGCGCACCTCGACGCCGGCCTCCTCGATGCGGTCGCGCAGCAGGTCGAGGACCAGGCGGGTGCCCTCGGTGTCGCCGGGCACCGGCACCTTGTGGCCGCGGGGGGCCGGGGTGGCGAGGTCCTTGAACGGCCAGACCTTCTCGTTGCCGGTGTACATCAGGCCCTGGGTGCCGGGCTGGATGACGGCCTTCTCGGGGTAGTAGGAGCGCTCGAACTCGAAGCCGAGCGCCTCGAGCCAGTCGAAGTGCTCGACCGAGCCCTCGCAGTAGGCGCGGATCTTGTCGGGCTCGGGCTCCTTAGCGGTGGCGACGAGGTAGTCGTACATCGCCTCGACGGAGTCGTCGTGGCCGGTGGCCCGCTGCACCGCCGTGCCCCCGCCGAGGTAGAAGTGGCCGCCCGACATCGACGAGGTCCCGCCGTGCACGGCCGCGCGCTCGAGCAGCAGCACGCGGGCGCCGGCCCGGGCCGCCTCCAGCGCGGCGCACCCGCCGGCGATGCCGAAGCCCACGACGACCACGTCGTACGACGGCGCGTCGGCGGGCACGGACGAGGAGGGGACGGTCTCGGGGATCGCGGTGCTCACGTCCGCGATTCTAGAACAAGTTCTAGTTATCGGTGACCTACCGTTCGGTGGTGCACTTCTCCGAGTACCAGATGCGGCTGGCGGCCTACGCCCTGCTGGTCGACACCACCCCCGACGACGGTGACCGGATCCTGCTGGCCTGGTGGAACGGCGAGGGCGTCGGCGCCCCCGGCTGGAGCCTTCCGGGCGGCGGTGTCGAGTTCGAGGAGCAGCCCGACGTGGGCCTGGTGCGCGAGGTCAAGGAGGAGACCGGCTACGACATCGTCGTCGGTGCCCCGATCACCGTCCACACGTGGAGCAACCCGCACGGCCGTCCCGACCGACCGTCGCCGTTCAAGGCCGTCCGCGTGCTCTACGACGCCACCATCACTGGCGGGGAGCTCGGCACCCTCGAGGTCGGCGGCTCCACCGACCGGGCCGCGTGGGTCCCGATCGACCGGCTCGACGACGAGCCGGGCCAGACCACCGAGATCGTACGGATCGCCGTGGCGGCCCACCGGCAGCGTCGTGCCTGACCTCCACTTCTCCGACTACGACACCCGCGTGGCGGCGTACGCGCTGCTCGTCGACACCGACGCCGGCAGCGACGCCGACACCGACCGGATCCTGCTGACGTGGTTCAACGGCAGCACCCCGGGGTGGAGCCTGCCCGGCGGGGGCGTGGACTACGACGAGTCGCTCGAGGAGGCGGTCGTCCGCGAGGTCCGGGAGGAGGCGGGCTACGACGTCGTGGTCGACCGGCCGCTGCTCACGCACTCGTTCACCAGCCAGGCCAGCCGCCACACCGGCCGGCCCTACAAGTCGGTCCGGGTGATCTACGAGGCGACCATCGTCGGCGGCACCCTCGGCACCCTCGAGGTGGGGGGCACGACCGACTTCGCGGCCTGGGTGCCGATCGCCGACCTCGACCGTCACGACGGTCCCGACCGTGCCGACATCGTCGACCTCGCCGTCTCGGCCCACCGGCGGCGGTCGGGGCACGGCCGGCGCGACCGATAGACTGCGACACCGTCACCCCCTCCGAGAGGCGACCGTGTCGTTCGACGTCCACCAGCTCGACCTCTTCGTCCTGGTGGGGTCCGCCGTCACCCTGGCGGCGATCCTCGCCGTGCGGCTCTCGACGCGCGCCGGGCTGCCCAGCCTGCTGATCTACCTGCTCATGGGCGTCGCCCTCGGCGAGTCCGGCGTCGGCATCGAGTTCGAGAACGCCGAGGTCGCCCACGCGCTCGGCTTCGCCGCCCTCGCGGTCATCCTCACCGAGGGTGGTCTCACCACCAGCTGGCGCGAGGCCAGGCCCTCGATGAGGCTCGGGCTGTCCCTGGCCACCGTCGGCGTGGCGGTCTCCGTCGGCGTCGTGGCCGTCGGGTCCCACTACCTGCTGGGCCTGCCGTGGGAGCTCGCCGTGCTCCTCGGCGCCGTCTGCTCCCCGACCGACGCGGCCGCGGTGTTCTCGGTGCTGCGCGTCGTCCCCCTGCCCCAGCGGCTCGTCGGCTCGCTCGAGGCCGAGTCGGGGCTCAACGACGCGCCGACCGTCGTGCTCGTCTCGCTGATCTCGACCGGCGCGGTCGCCGAGAGCGGCGTCCTGGGGATGCTCGGCATCATCGTCTTCGAGCTCGTCCTCGGCGTCGCGATGGGGCTGGCCGTCGGCTTCGGCGGCGCCTGGGTGATGCGCCGCGTCGCGCTGCCGTCGTCGGGTCTCTACCCGCTGGCGGTGATCAGCCTGGCCTTCCTGGCCTACGGCGGCGCCACCGGCCTGCACGGCAGCGGGTTCGCCGCGATCTACGTCGCCGCGCTGGTCCTCGGCAACTCCGAGCTGCCCCACCGCCAGACCACCCGGTCGTTCGCCGAGGGCATCGCCTGGCTGGCCCAGATCGGGCTCTTCGTCATGCTCGGCCTGCTGCTCTCGCCCGGGCGGATCACCCTCGGCATCGTCGGCACCGCCGTCCTCGCCGGGCTCCTGCTGACCTTCGTCGCGCGGCCGGTCTCGGTGCTCGTCAGCACGGTCGTCCAGCCGATGGCCTGGCGCGAGCTGTCGTTCCTGTCGTGGGCCGGGCTGCGTGGCGCGGTCCCGATCGTGCTGACGACCATCCCGCTCAGCGAGGGCGTCGACGGCGCCGAGCGCCTCTTCGACATCGTCTTCGTCCTCGTCGTGGTCTACACCCTCATCACGGCGCCGTCGCTCCCGCTGGTCGCCCGCGTCCTGCGGGTGACCCGCCGCTCCGAGCCGCGCGACCTCGACCTCGAGGCGGCCCCGCTCGAGCGGGTCGCCGCCGACCTGCTGCAGATCACCATCAGCCCCGTCTCGCGCCTGCACGGCGTCGAGGTCGGCGAGCTCCGGCTGCCCAAGGGCGCCTCGGTCTCCCTGGTCATCCGCGACGGCGAGACCCTCGTCCCCGAGCGCCGTACGGTGCTGCGCCACGGTGACGACTTCCTCGTGGTCACCCCCCGCAAGCTGCGCGAGAAGACCGAGGAGCGACTGCGTCAGGTCAGCGCCAAGGGCCGCCTGGCCCAGTGGCTGCACGACTGAGCTGGACCGGTCCCACGTGGTCCACCCCGGTCCACGGTCGGGGCGCCTGCGAGACGGCTAGGACAAGGCGGCCGGGCCGCAGACGGTGCCGTTCTCGGTCACCTTGACCTGGAACCTGCCCTTGCGCACGCCGGGGAAGGCATCGCCCACCACGACGGTGATGCCGGCGACGCTGCTCGGGCGGTCGACGACCTTGACCTTGCCGCCGAGGTAGGTGACCACGAGGCGTACGGCGTCGTTGCGCCCCCCGGGCACCCAGATCTGCGCGGACCGCACGTCGGGGTCGGCCTGGTTGGCCAGCTCGCCGCCGTCGAAGCCCTGCGCCTTGAGGTCGTCGAGCGTCTTGCGGGCCAGGCCGTTCTTGGTGCCGGCGTTGATGACGCTGACGGTGATGCCGCTGGCGCGCAGGAAGTCCCCCGCGGTCACGGTGGTGTCGACGCACACCGGCGGGTCGGCGCTCTCGGGGAACGGCTCGGAGACCTGGTCGAGCCCGCGCGTCACGGCCAGCAGCAGGAGCAGGACGAGGACGCCGAGCGTCGCTGCCGTGCGCACGTGGCCCGCGACCCGCTCGTTCACGAGGCCTCGTCCATCCGGTAGACCCGGGCGTGCAGGACGTTGCGCTGCTGGAGCGCGGCCCGCAGCGCGCGGTGCAGGCCGTCCTCGAGGTAGAGCTCGCCGCGCCAGTAGACGACGTGGGCGAAGAGGTCGCCGTAGAACGTGGAGTCCTCGTCGAGGAGCGCGGCCAGCTGCAGGGTGTCCTTGGTGGTCACGAGGTCGTCGAGGCGCACCTGCCGGGGCGGCACGGTCGCCCACGCGGCCGAGGTGAGTCCGTGGGCGGGGTAGGGACGTCCCTCGCCCACGCGCTTGAAGATCACCTCGGGAGTGTAGACGCCGCCACGACGCCGCCTATCCTCCTGCCATGACGACCACTCCCGGCGGTCCGGTCGCGCAGACGCCGCTCGAGGCCACCGTCGCCGCGGGCTACACGTTCGAGGGTCCGGCCCTCGAGCTCGGCGGGCTGATGCTCGACGCCACCACCCTGACGCCCACGCACGTGCGGATCCCGCTGGCGATGCTCAACCGGCACGGGCTGGTCGCCGGTGCCACCGGCACCGGCAAGACCAAGACGCTGCAGCTGCTGGCCGAGCAGCTGAGCGCGGCCGGTGTCCCGGTGTTCGCCGCCGACATCAAGGGCGACCTGTCCGGGCTCGCGACGCCGGGCGCGGCGAGCGACAAGATCTCTGCCCGCGCCAGCTCGGTGGGCCAGACCTGGGCCGCCACCGGCTTCCCGGTCGACTACTACGCCCTCGGTGGCGAGGGCACGGGCATCCCGCTACGCGTGACCATGTCGGCGTTCGGCCCGGTCCTGCTGAGCAAGGTGCTCGGGCTCAACGACACCCAGGAGTCCAGCCTGGGCCTGGTCTTCCACTACGCCGACCAGGCCGGGCTGCCGCTGCTCGACCTGGCCGACCTGCGGGCCGTCGTGGCGCACCTCACCAGCGACGAGGGCAAGCCCGAGCTCAAGGCGCTCGGTGGCCTGTCGTCGGCCACGGCCGGGGTGATCCTGCGCGAGCTGATCGCCTTCCAGGACCAGGGTGCCGAGGCGTTCTTCGGCGAGCCCGAGTTCGAGTCGGCCGACCTCCTGCAGACCGCCGCCGACGGGCGCGGCCTGATCTCCCTGGTCGAGCTGCCCCACCTGCAGGACCGGCCGGCGATCTTCTCGACGTTCCTGATGTGGCTGCTCGCCGACCTGTTCCACGACCTGCCCGAGGTCGGCGACGTCGACCGCCCCAAGCTGGTGTTCTTCTTCGACGAGGCCCACCTGCTGTTCAACGACGCCTCGAAGGCGTTCCTCGACCAGATCGCCCAGACCGTGCGGCTCATCCGGTCCAAGGGCGTCGGGGTCTTCTTCGTGACCCAGAGCCCGACCGACGTCCCCGACGCCGTCCTGGCCCAGCTCGGCTCGCGGATCCAGCACCAGCTCCGCGCCCACACCCCCAACGACGCCAAGGCCCTCAAGGCGACCGTCAACACCTACCCCGCGAGCGACTACGACGACCTCGGCGCCGTCCTCACCAGCCTCGGCATCGGCGAGGCCGTCGTCACCGTGATGAACGAGCGCGGCGCCCCCACCCCGGTCGCCTGGACCCGGCTGCGCGCCCCCGAGTCGCTGATGGCGCCCAGCGACCCGGCGGCGATGGCGGCGACCGTGAGCGCCAGCCCGCGCCACGCCAAGTACGCCACCAGCGTCGACCGCGAGAGCGCGCGCGAGAAGCTCGCCGCACGCCTCGAGGAGGGCGCGGCCAAGCAGGCCGCCGAGCAGGAGGCCGCGAAGCCGCCCGCCGAGAAGCCCGCGGCCAAGAAGCGCGCGGCCAAGCAGGAGGACGGCCTCGTCGAGCAGGTCGTCTCGTCGAGCGCGTTCAAGGACTTCATGCGGACCGCGACCCGTGAGGTGGTCCGCGGGATGTTCAAGACCGGACGTCGCTGACCGTGGCGTGACGCCAGCAAACACCGGGTTTGCGCGGGCAGGCGATGGGCAGTCGTGGGGCTGACCCAACCGTTCGTCACCCCCAGGAGAACCCGTGTCCCTGCGTCGCTCGGCAGCCGCTGCCGTCCTGTCCACCGCCCTCGTCAGCTCTGCGGCCCTGGTCCCGGCCAGCGCCGCCACCGCTGACGCGTCGTCCCACCGCGCCGCGAAGGGCTGCGTCTCGAAGGCGGAGTACCGCAAGATCAAGAACGGCATGACCATCGCCAAGGTCAAGCGCATCACCGGCACCAACGGCAAGCAGGTGAGCAAGACCCCGTTGCCCGGTGGCAAGTTCGTGATCGGGCGCTCCTACAAGGTCTGCACCTCGAAGCGGGGCGCCGTCGGCATCGCCTTCACCAACCAGACCAGCAGCACCTACAAGGTCGCGTCGAAGTCGGCGGTGTGGCGCTGACGCTCTGAGCAGCAGCTGATCGTCCGCCACCCAAAAACCCACGAGGTCACGCCGTGCGTAACGGCGTGACCTCGTGGCGGATCGGTGGGGGACTGGCTGGGCTAGGCGGTCCAGCGGACGGACTCGTCGACGAAGTCGGCCAGGGCATGGACACCGCGGAGGTCGGTCCGCTCGTCCATGAGTCGGACCACGCTCTGGGAGTGGCGGGTCTTGAGGGCTGCGCGGGCGGCGCGACGCTGATCGAGCGTCGCTGCCTCCATCTTCTCGTTCTCGGTCATGAGACGAGGGTGCGGTCCGAAGTTCTCCGCGAGGTTGACCACGGGTTACAACCACGTCTCACGTAGAGGTGATCTGCCTTACGTTGCTCCCGTGACCACCCTCGACGACCTCATCGACGTCCACGACATCAGCCAGCTGAAGTACCGCTACCTGCGCTCGCTCGACACCAAGGACTGGGACTCCTTCGCCGAGTGCTTCGTGCCCGAGGCGACCGGCGACTACAACGGGCTGGTGTTCGCCGATCGCGCCGCGTTGGTCGACTACATGCGCCAGAACCTCACCGAGGGGATGCTCACCCTCCACCAGGTCCACCACCCCGAGATCACCGTCGACGGCGACACCGCCGTCGGCCACTGGTACCTCCAGGACCGGGTCGTCGTCGAGGCCTTCAAGTTCCTCCTCGAGGGCGCCTCCTTCTACGAGGACCGCTACGTCCGTACGCCGGACGGCTGGCGCGTCTCCCACACCGGCTACGTCCGGACCCACGAGATCCACTACAACCTCGACGACCTCCCGCACCTCAAGGTCACCGGCCCCGGCCAGCACCTCCACTAGAGGTCGCCTCCGGGTGGTCTGCTTCTCGCTGGCCGCCCGTTCCTGGCATCGCTGCCGCCGGCTTGGGTGGCGGCCGCCGAGAAGCCGGACCACCCTCCGGCTCCGTGCGCCCTGTGGTCGGCCTGGGTCGGTGGCCCGGGCACCTTCGTGCTGGTCGGCTTCCCTCACGACGCCACCTCACGGTGGTCGAGGTGCGAGGCCGCCTGCGGCCGAGCCTCGAGACCCCGCCCCACGGTGGTCGAGGAGGTCGCCCGCGACCGTCTCGAGACCACTCAACCGCAGCCGGTGCGCCCGACCCGACCCCACGAACCGACCCCCGGGGGAAGTGCCCGGGGAGTGCGACCGGGTGGGGTGGGGGCCGGAGGCGCGGACGAAGCGCGCCCCGGCAAGCATCAGGCGCGGCGTGGCGCACACAGCTCATCTCGGCCACGAACCGAGTCAGGGTGCGACACGGCGTCGCCAGCTGCGGGGTGCGGTTCGGCCCCGCCGCAGGCCACCACCCCACCCACCACGGACCCGGACCAGGACACGCAACCCCAAGCCCGCCGCAGGCGCACCCCGCGCCGAAGGCGCGCACACCAACCGCAACAGCTGAGAGGCGGGACTAGAGCGAGGGCTCCCGCCACGCGGTCTGCACGACCTCGACGCCACGCTCGCGCGTGATCAGCCGGCCGCGGCCGGCGGGCATGGGGGTGGGGCGCAGGTTGCCGAGCAGCGGGCCCTCGTCGGGGGAGCCCGACAGCATCAGCTGGGGCATGGCCAGGTCGCGCAGCGACTGGATGACCGGCTCGTAGAGCGCGCGGGACGCGCCGCCGGAGCGACGAGCGACCATCACGTGCAGGCCGACGTCGCGGGCCTGCGCCAGCAGTGGCTGGAGCAGCGCCACCGGTGAGTTCTGCTGGGTGGCGACGAGGTCGTAGTCGTCGACGACGACGTAGACCTCGGCCCCGGTCCACCACGAGCGGTTGCGCAGCTGGTCGGGCGTGACGTCGGGGCCCGGGATGCGGCTCTCGAGGTAGGCGGCGAGGTCCTTGAGCGCGGGCTGCGCCTGGGTGGCGGAGGTCAGGTAGTTGAGCAGGTAGTCCTCGGGCACCTCCCCGAGCAGCGAGCGCCGGTAGTCGACGACGACGAGCTGCGCCTCCTTGGGCGTGCGGGTGCGCATGACCTCGTGGACGTGGGTGCGCAGGAAGGCGCTCTTGCCCGAGCCGCCGTCACCGAGCAGCAGCAGGTGCGGCTGGGTGTCGGGGTCGAGCGAGACCGGGGCGAGCTCCTTCTCGTTGACGCCGAGGTAGAGGCGTCGGGTGGCCGGGTCGTCGCGGTCGTCGGTGACCCGGGCCATCTCGAGGATACGGTCGAGCTCGATCCTCTCGGGCAGCAGGCGGAGCTTGGGGCCGGCGGGGCCCTTCCAGGCGGTGGTGACCCGGGCGATGAGGTCCTCGACGCCGTCGCCGAGGGTCTCGGCGGTCGCCTCGCCGTCGATGCGCGGCAGCGCGCCGAGGAAGTGCAGCTTGCCGGGCACCAGCCCGCGTCCCGGGCGACCGGTCGGCACCAGCTGGGCCACCTTGCGGTCGATCTCGGAGTCCATCGCGTCGCCGAGCTTGAGCTCGAGGCGCGTGCCGAGCTGGTCGCGCATCGCGGCCCGGAAGTCGTTCCAGCGGGCCGCGCCGGCGAGGATGTGCAACCCGAAGGTCAGGCCCCGTGAGGCCAGCACCTGCAGCGACATCTCGAGGTCGTCGAAGTCGGAGCGCAGGGTGCTCCAGCCGTCGACGACCAGGAAGACGTCGCCGTAGCCGTCGTCGGCGCGGCCCTGGGCCCGGCGGCTGCGGTAGGTCTCGATCGAGTCGATGCCGTTGGCGCGGAAGTAGGCCTCGCGGCGGTCGACCACGCCCTGCACCTCGGCCGCGATGCGGCGTACGACGTCGGGCTCGCTGCGGGTGCCGACCCCGGCCACGTGGGGGAGCGAGGCGAGGGGCGTGAACGTGCCGCCGCCGAAGTCGAGGACGAAGAACTGCGACTCCAGGGGCGTCGTGGTCAGCGACATGCTCGTGACCAGCGAGCGCAGCAGCGTGCTCTTGCCGCTGCGGGGGCCGCCGACGATCGCGACGTGCCCGGACGCGCCGCTGAGGTTGAGGGTGAGGGTGTCGCGGCGCTGCTCGCGCGGACGGTCGACGGTGCCGAGCGGGACGACGAGCCCGCCCAGGGCGCGCCAGCGCGGCGAGACCAGGCCCAGGGCGGGGTCCTCGGTGAGGTCGCCCATCAGCTCGTCGAGGGTGTCGGGCTCGTCGAGCGGGGGCAGCCAGACCGCGTGGGCGGCCATGCCCTGGCCCTCCATGTGGTCGACGGCCACGTCGAGCAGCGACTCCTGGGTGTCGGTCGGCGCTGCGGCCGGGGCCTCGACGACGGGCTCGGGGTCGGGGTCGAGCGAGAGCACCTCGGAGATCGTGAACGGCAGGATGCCGCGGACGTGGCCCCCCTCGTCGCGCGGGACCGCACGGCGCCCGACGGCCGGGGGACCGGAGACGTAGGCGGCCTTGAACCGGGTCATCGTCGTCGGGTCGGGCTTGAGGTAGCCCAGACCGGGGACCGCCGGCAGCTCGTAGGCGTCGGGGACGCCGAGCACGGCGCGCGACTCCTGGGCGCTGAAGGTGCGCAGACCGATGCGGTAGGACAGGTGGGACTCGAGGCCGCGCAGCCTGCCCTCCTCGAGACGCTGCGAGGCGAGCAGCAGGTGCAGCCCCAGCGAGCGCCCGAGCCGGCCGATGGCGACGAAGAGGTCGATGAACTCGGGCTTGGCCGACAGCATCTCGGAGAACTCGTCGACGACGATGAAGAGCGACGGCAGCGGCGCGAGGTCCTCGCCCGCCGCGCGGGCCTTCTCGTAGTCGCGGACCGACGCGAAGTTGCCGGCCTCGCGCAGCAGCTCCTGACGCCGGACCATCTCGCCCGAGAGGGCGTCCTGCATGCGGTCGACCAGGGTGAGCTCGCCGGCGAGGTTGGTGATGACCGCGGACACGTGCGGCATCTCGGACATGCCCGCGAAGGTCGCGCCGCCCTTGAAGTCGACGAGCACCATGTTGAGCTGCTCGGAGGAGTGGGTCATCGCCAGGCCGAGCACGAGCGTGCGCAGGAACTCCGACTTGCCCGAGCCGGTCGCGCCGATCACCAGGCCGTGCGGGCCCATGCCCTGCTGGGCCGACTCCTTGATGTCGAGGTGGACCACGCTGCCGTTCTCGCCGAGGCCGATCGGCACCCGGAGCCGGTCGCGGGCCGGGCGGGGACGCCAGGCCGCGGAGGGTTCGAACGAGCGGACGTCGCCGAGACCGAGCAGGTCCATGAAGTCGGTCGGGCCGCTGATCTCCCCCGGTGTCCCGGGGTCGGCCTGCCCGGCGACCGTGACGTTGTAGAGCGGCGTCAACCTCCGGGCGAACGCCTCCGCGGTGGCGGTGTCGCACTGGTCGGCCTTGGCCCGGATGGGCTCCTCGCGCAGCCGCAACGCCTCCACCGGGACCAGGCCCGCTGCGTCGGGCCCGCCGTGCAGCTGCAGGCGGAGCCGCGAGGCGTCCTCCAGCTCCATCCACCGGGTCGGCAGGTCGAGCAGGGTGACGCCGTGCAGGCCGTCCGGGGGGACGACGTGGTTGCCCGGCGGCAGCTCGACGCCGTCGGTCACGAGGAGGATGTGGGGGGTCGAGGGGCGCTCGTCGGCACCGAACCGCGGCCGGTCGCTCAGGTCGGGCGGCAGCAGGGCGGCGAGGTCGCTGAGCGACGTGCCGACCATCCGCATCGGCCCGACCGCGTCGGTCTGCTCCTGGCTCAGCGCGTGCGGGAGCCACTTCACCCAGTCCCAGTGGGCCAGGTGCTCGTCGGACGACAGCACGGCCACCACCAGGTTGTCGGGCGACTGGAACGCCGTGGCCGAGCAGATGAGGGAGCGCGCCAGCGCCCGCGCCTGCTCCTCCTCGCCGCACACCTCGATGCGGTCGAAGGCGCGCAGGTCGATGGACGCCGGCAGGTCGGGCTGGGTGCGGTGCACGACCAGCAGCCGGTGCAACGCCGAGGCCGCAGCCGGGTCGACGTCGTCGATCGGGGCGCTCTCGGGTGGCACCAGCTCGAGGGCGAGCGGTTGGGCGCACACCCCGTAGCGCACCTGCAGGAAGCGACTGTCGGCCGCATGGTGCTCCCAGACCCGCGTGCGCTCCTCGGCGATCGCCGGCAGTGCCGCGGGGGCCGGGTGGTGCCACGTCAGCGCGCGGCGCTGCTGGGCCGCGGCCTCGCGCGCGACCTTGCGCACGCTGCTGAGGTAGCGGAGGTACTCGGTGCGCGACCCGGTGACCTGCTGCGCGCGCTGCTTACGCTGCCGGTCGATCTGGACGATGATGAACCCGACGGTGGCGAAGAGGAACATGCCGGCCGCGAGGAAGCTCTTGGCCCCGGTGCCCGCGCCGGCACCGCGGCTGATGGTCGCCACCAGCACGATCGAGCCGAGGCTGCCGAGCATCGGGATCGCGTTCATCGCGACCCCGGCGGCCCCCTCGCTCTGCTGGATCTGCGGGGGAGGCTGCAGCACCAGCTGACCGCTCGGCATCTCCGGCTGCTCGACCCGCCCGCCCCTGAGCGTGGGCTGCGCCGGGCTGGCGGTGGTGCTCGACATGCTGCTCACAAGGGCTGCCCCGTCGTTGCTGTCAGGTGCGCGCGGTCCCGATCGCCGCGGCTCACCGATGATAGAGACGTCACCCAGCGGGTACTACTGTGCCCGTCCAGGGGACACCTGCCCCCGTAGCCCCATGGTCCCGGGAGACATCGTGAGCGGTACGACGCGTGGTGGCGACGTGTTGTCCGTGAGCGTCCACGGTCCCGTCGGCGTCCTCGACCTGCACGTGCCGGCTGCCGCATCGAGCGCCGACGTCGCCACGGAGTACTCACGTCAGGCCAACCTCCCCACCGTCCCGGCGCTCTACACGCGCCTGGGTGCGCCGCTGCCCGACGGTGTCTCCCTGGCCGACGCGGGCATCGTGACCGGCGCCGTCCTGGTGGCCACCGCCGACGGCGCACCGCCCGCCCCTCGGCGCGCGCGCCGCGCCGACCGTCGTGGCCGCAGCGGCGGTCTGGTCCCGGGTCCGCTCTCGGCCCTGTGGTGCGTGGCCGCCGTGGTGGCGGCCGTGCTGGCCGCGCTGCTCGCGGCCGGTCTCCCCACGTCGTCCGGCCTGCGCGACGCGACGATCGCGGTGCTCGTGGGGGCGGCCGTCGTCGGCGTCCTGCCCGTCGGACCGCTGGCCGGGCACCGGGTCGTGGCCGTCCCGGCCTTCGCCGGGGCGGCGGCCTACGTCGTCGCCTGGGACCCCGCCCCCGAGCGGCTGCCCACGATCCTGGGCATCGCGGGCCTCACCGCCGCGGTCGCCGCCGCGGTCGCACGGGCGCTCGACCAGCCCGGCGAGGAGGGACTGCGGGTCTGGATGATCAGCGGGGTCGCCGTCTTCGCGGTCACCACGCTCGCCGCGCTCGCCGACGTCAGCGCGCAGGTCGTCTGGGCGGCGTCGCTCGTGGTCGCGATGCTCGCTGCCCGCTTCGTCCCGATGATGGCCGTCGACGTGCCCGACCAGTACCTCCTCGACCTGGAGCGGCTCGCCGTCACCGCGTGGTCGGCCCGCGACCGCCCGACGGGTCGTCGCGGCCGCATCATCGTGCCCCGGACCGCCGTCGCCGCCGTCGCCGCGCGTGGCAGTCGCACGGTCACCGCCGCGTGCGCCGCGATCCTGGTGGTCTCGACGGTCTCGGCCCTGATGCTGCTGCGCGAGGCCGCGGTGTGGATCGACGTCATCGGCGCGCGCGCCGAGGTCGGTCTGGCCGGTGCCGCCCTGCTCCTCGCCGCCCGCAGCTACCGGCACGCGTCGGCGCGGGCGCTGCTGCGTGCCGCCGGCCTGGGCTGCTGGGGAGCACTGCTGGTCGACGTGCTCCCCGCCGGCGGTTCCGGCCTGGTGACGACCGTCGCGGCGCTCTCGGTCTTGCTCGGCGCGCTCCTGGTCCTGGTCGCCGTCGCCCTCGGTCGGGGGTGGCGCTCGGCGTGGTGGTCACGTCGTGCCGAGGTGGCCGAGAGCCTCAGCGGGGCGCTGGCCATCGGCAGCGTGGTCGTCGCCGCCGGGTTCTTCCGACTCCTGTGGGAATTGACGGGCTGAGGTTTACCGGATTTAGGCCCGGGTAACAGCCTCGACGTCCCGCTCCTGATGCGAGCGGAGCTCAGCTCGACCACCACCTCACCCCAGTCACTCGGGCGGCGACATGCCGCCGAACCCAAGGAGAAGGCACATGTCGAACGCCCCAGACTACGGTCAAGGCCAGGCAACCCTCAGCAAGGCGGCCGGGATGGTCACCGACGCCAAGGCTGACTTCATCAAGGAGAGCGACACCCTCAGCGGGCAGATCTCCGACATGCAGGGCAAGTGGGTCGGCCAGGGTGCCTCGGCGTTCTTCGTCCTGCACCAGACCTGGACCGAGAAGCAGCGCACGATCCTCAAGGCGCTCGACGACTTCGCGCAGTCGCTGCAGACGACCGAGCAGGTCAACATGACCAACGACGACGAGCAGAGCGCCGTCTTCGCCCGCCTCAACGGTCGCCTCGGCTGACCTCCACCCACGACCGAAACAAGGAGCAGTCAGATGACCGACGGAATCCGCGTCAACCACGTGGCCCTCATCAACGCGGCCGACAACATGAAGACCACCATGGACCGCATCGACGAGCGGCTCAACCTCCTCGAGAACGAGCTCACCCCGCTGCGCAGCGACTGGACCGGTCGCGCCCAGGAGACCTACCTGGTCGCCAAGGGGCAGTGGGACACCGCCATCGCCGAGATGCAGCAGCTGCTGAAGGAGACCTCGGACTCCGTGCGCCAGTCGCAGCTCGACTACTCCGCGGCCGACTCGCGAGGCGCCGCCCAGTTCGGCGGCTGACGTTCACCCCCGACCACCACGGTCGGGAACGAAGGGACCGACACCACCCGGTGTCGGTCCCTTCGCCGGTGTCAGGATGACCTCCGGGTCACACACGGGTCGAGCCCGACGAGCAGCACGAGGGAGCAAGGATGAGCCAAGCGCCGGTCGGCATCTCGGGTCTGGTGCGGGTGACGGTGGCCTCCGGGACACGCCAGGTCGACCTGGTGCTCCCGGGGGCGGTGCCGGTCGCCGAGCTGGTCCCCGAGCTGGCCCGCAGCGTCGGGCTGCTCGACTCCGCGACGGTCTACGGCGGCTACACGCTGGTCACCTCCGAGGGTCGCCGTCTGGCCGGTGACTCCGGGCTCACGCTCCAGGGCGTCGAGGACGGGTCGGTGATCACGGTCGCCGCCGGGGTCGACGACCCCGTCGCCCCCGTGTACGACGACGTCGTCGAGGCGATGACCGACGTCGTCGAGAACGAGCTCAAGCCGTGGGCGCCCGAGTCGGGTCGTCGCACCGCGCTCACCGCGGCGACGCTGCTCATGTCGCTCGGGGCCGCGGCCCTGCTCGTGCAGAGCACCGAGCTGGCGTCGTACGCCGCGGCGGTGGTGTCGTTCGCCCTGGTGGCGGGAGCTGTGGTGCTCTCGCGGGCCCAGCAGGAGCCCGAGGCCGCGGTCACCGTCGCCTGGATCGCCGCCGGCTACGCCGTCTGCGCCGCGGTGATGCTCGCCGACCAGGAGCAGGACTACGGCTACCGGCTCGCCGCCGCCGGCGCCGCGCTGGCCGTCGTGGGGTTGGTGTGCCTCATCGGGCTCGGTGCCGGTCGCACCCTGCTGATCCCGGCGCTGGTGGTGGGCGCCGTGCTGGGGGCCTGCGGCGTCCTCGTCGAGCAGACCTCCGCCACGCCCGAGGTCCTGCTCAGCTGCGTGATGGCGTTCGTCGTGCTCGTCGGCAGCGTCTTCCCCTGGCTGGCGCTCGGCGTCACCAGCACCACCGTCGACCAGCTCTACTCCGCAGCCGACATCACCGCCGACCCTGACGACGTCGACCCGGCCCGCGTCGCGGCCGACGCGCGGGTGGCCCACGAGATCCTGATCGCGATCTCGGCCACGGTCGGCCTCCTGCTCGTCGCGACCGCTCCGCTGGCCGTCCAGCTCGGTCTCTACGGCACGCTCATGGTCGTCGTGGCCTGCTTCGTCGTCATGCTGCGGACCCGCCAGTACCGCACCGGCTCCGAGGTGCTCGTCGGCCTCGGCTCCGGCATCCTCGGGCTGGCCGCGGTCGCGGTCGCGATGCTCTACTACCACCCCGACTGGCGCTCGACGGCCTCCGTCGTCCTGGCGGGTGCGGGCGCCGCGCTGCTCGCGCTGACGCTCCTGCCGTCCGGCCCCTCCGTACGCCGGGGCCGCTTCGG
>CALRVO020000020.1:0-16577 GCA_943371595.1 Sphingomonas paucimobilis | reverse complement strand
GCCGCGCCCGACCAGGCCAGCGTCGGCCTGGTGGGCGAGCGGCTCACGACGGTGCTCGCCGAGGTCGACCCGAGCGCCCGCCGTACGGCGGACGAGCGTCAGTGGCAGGCGGCGGTCGGGCGCACGCTCCCCGGCGCGGGGTCGGTCCGGGTCTCCTACGAGCAGGCGATCGGGGCCCTCGAGCTCGCCCAGCGACTCGGCCTCGAGGGTGCTCTGGTCGACTCGGGCGACCTGGTCGTCTACGAGGTGCTCCTGCGCGACCGGGCCGCGATCGACGAGCTCATCGCCACGGTGCTGGGACCGCTGCAGCAGGCGCGCGGTGGCGCCGGCCCGATGCTGGAGACCCTGGAGGCCTACTACGCGACGGGCGGGACCGCGACCGCGACCGCGGCCCGGCTCCACCTGTCGGTCCGGGCGGTCACCTACCGGCTGCAGCGCATCGGCGACCTGCTCGGCCTCGACCCCACCGACCCGGCCCACCGCTTCACCCTGCACGCGGCGGTGCTCGGAGCACGGTTGCTCGGCTGGTCCTGAGGTCCATCCTGCCGGGCCGCCATTGCCGACATTGCCGACAGTCGGCAACGGTGTGTGGTCGGAGTCGTCCGGGCTGTGACCTCGCGGAAGGGGTCCTGGACCGTCAGACTTGAGGACGGCACCGCCCCCTCGAGAAGGAGACCACTGTGTACGACGTTCCGCTCTGGCTGTGGGTCGCGTTCGCGTCCACGGTCGTCATCGCCCTGGCCATCGACCTCCTGGCCCATCGCGACGCCCACATCATCGGCTTCAAGGAAGCCGCCCGCTGGAGCGTCGCCTGGGTGGGCCTTGCGATCGTCTTCGGGATCGTGGTCTTCGCCGTCGTCGGCCGCGACGCCGGTGTGGAGTACACGACGGCCTGGTTGCTCGAGAAGAGCCTCTCGGTCGACAACCTCTTCGTCTTCGCGCTGATCTTCGCCTACTTCAAGGTGCCGGCCGCCTACCAGCACCGGGTGCTGTTCTACGGCGTGATGGGTGCGCTGTTCTTCCGGGCGATCTTCCTGGCGCTCGGCGTGGCCGTGGTCAGCAAGTTCACCGCCATCCTGTTCGTGTTCGCCGCGATCCTGCTCTACAGCGCCTACAAGCTGCTCAAGGGCGAGGACGACGACTACGACCCGAGCACCAGCTTCGCCCTGCGGCTGATGCGCAAGTTCGTGCCGATGACCGACGAGTACCACGGCACCAAGTTCTTCATCCGCGAGGCCGGCAAGCGCGTCGGTACGCCGATGCTGGCGGTCGTGGTCGCCATCGAGGCAGCCGACCTGCTCTTCGCGGTGGACAGCGTGCCCGCGGTGCTCGCCGTGAGCGACGACCCGTTCATCGTCTACACGTCCAACGCCTTCGCGATCCTCGGCCTGCGGGCGCTCTACTTCCTGCTCGCCGGCATGCTCGACCGCTTCCACTACCTCGGCACCGGGCTGGCCCTCATCCTCGCCTTCATCGGCGTCAAGCTGATCCTCCAGGCGGCGCACAAGACGATCGACACCTCGATCCCCGAGATCCCGTCGCCGGTGAGCCTGGCGGTGATCGTCGTCGTCCTGAGCGCTTCGGTCGCCCTGAGCTTCCTGAAGCCCAAGCACGACGCGGACGAAGCGGTCGACGTCGACCAGAAGTGACCTCGGTCCTCTGACCAGCACGGATCCCCGACGCGCTCGGCGCGTCGGGGATCTCGTGCGTGTAGGGGGGGCCGGTCCGACCGTCTACCGTGCGTCCCGCGCGGCCTGACGTCGTGTGCCCATCGCCCTGCTCGACGCGTCCTTCTTGATCCCACCTGTGGTCTTGCGGGGGGCCTGGTCACGACCTGCGGGGCCAGGGAGTCCGGCGTCCGTGGTGTCGACGCGAGGTGCGGCCGAGTCCTGGCGAGCAGCGGCGAGGCGTTCGGCCTTCAGGTCCGCAGCGGACTGGTTGGCACGGATCGCCACCTCTCGGCTCACGCGGGCGAGGGCCACCTCGAAGACCTCAGCCTTGCCGCGGTCACGGGAGCTCTGGGCATAGCCCTTCCCGCGGCCTCCGGCGGACTCCACCCGGGCGCTGGCCCCCCGGCGATAGTTCTTCACGTACTTGCCGCGTGCTCGACGGACCCGGGTGTGCAGCTCCAGGAGCTCGTCCTCGCTCCGGTCCGCGATGGCGGCACGCTCGGTGTCGGCGACCAGCATCCGCTCGGTCTCGGTCAGGGAGCTCAGGACGGTCTTGTTCACGGTGGCTTCCTCTCTGGGCGGGCCGCACGGGTTCCAGGCTGCCGACGGCCCGCTGCCCGACAGTGCAGCCCCTCAGGGCTAGGCCTGTCGGACGACGGAAAGACGGTCGAGTGCGGCCGAGCGCGGCCGAGCGAGGACCCGCTGGCGCGACGCCGCGCGGTCAATCCCTGAGCTCGTCCCCGTGCACGGTGAGGGCCCAGATGATGAGGACGTCGATCGTGATCATGATGGCCGACCAGACGGGGTTGGCCTGGATGAACGCGATGTTGACCAGGGCACTGAGCATCGCGACGGTGACGCCGACGACCCGGGCCCACATCTTGCCGGTGAACAGCGCGATACCGGCCGCGGCGATGATGCTGCCGCCGATGAGGTGGATCCAGCCCCAGGTCGTGTAGTCGATCTTGAGGGTCAGGCCGTTGCTGCCCACGAGGAAGACCTCGTCACGGAACAGGGCGACGAGGCCGGCGATGGCGTGGAACGACCCCACCAGCCACATCATGACCCCGGCGAAGGCGATCCATCCGACCCACCTGGTCATCTCGGTGGGCTCCACGTCGAGGGAGCGGGCGCGCGGCGCGTCGACCCCGGTTGCTGGGCTCGCGGTGTGTGTCATGGTCCATCTCCTCCAGTAGGGGTTCCTTCGTGACTGTGTCCCGACGATCACCCTCGGCCGCCGGTGGTCGCCTCATCCCGACCGGATGAGATGCCGTGGAGGCCTGGTGGCGCCGCCCTCAGCCGGCAGGCAGGACGCGGCGGATGCTGATCACGTGGCGCCCCCGGGCCAGCAGCTGCGCGACGACCTCGGCTGCCCCCTCGTCGGTCTCGATCCGCAGCGTGGTGGTGACCGGAGCCGGCCGGGAGGCGAGACGCTCGGTGTCCGCCAGGGGGAGCGGCCCCACGACGCCGACCACGCAGATCTCACAGCTGATCGGCGGCTGCTGACGTGGTCCGGTGCCCACGGACCTCACTCGACCTCGTCGACAGGGGGCTCGCCCGTGCTCGGGTGCAGGACCGGGTTGCGCCGCACCTCGATCACCTCGACACCCAGGTCGCGCAGCCTGGTCAACAGGCCGAAGAGGGCCGCCTCGTCGCGGATCTCGCCGTAGAGGAGGGTCGAGGGTCCCTCGCTGCCGTGGGCCACGACGTGCAGGTCGTCGAGGTCCTCCTCGGGCACGACTCCCGCCACCCGGACCTCGAAGATCGCTGGGGACATGTCTCCTCCTCGAGTCCGACCGGCCACAGGTTCTCGGCCCACGTGATGACCACCGGCTCCGACGGTCGCCGAGCCTCGGCGCGGCGGCGTCATCCCGAGGGGATGAACCACGCCCGGGCCGACGGTCCCGTCCCGTCGCCGACGGGACCTTGGGCTCTGTCTGGCCCCTGCGCGCCGACGGTTCGCTGAGGCTGTCCGCCGGGCAGAGCACCACTGAGGAGACCCCCCATGCTGAGCGAACCGGGCCGAAGCCTCGGAGCAGGGGCTGCACGACGACGCCGCGACCCGTCGGTCGACCGCACCACCCGGCGCATCGGCGTACCCGAGCACGGCGCGGGTGCGATCCTGCGTCCTCGGCTGCTGGCCCTGATGGACGAAGGGGTCGCCGGCGGGACGACCCTGTTGAGCGCGCCGGCCGGGACCGGCAAGAGCCTGCTCGTGTCGACCTGGGCCAGCACCGAGCCCACCTTCCCCGTGGTGTGGCTGACCCTGACCAGGTCGGGCGGCGCCGAGCTCATGTGGCACTCGCTGCCCCACGCCCTGCGACGGTGCGGCGTCCCCGTCCCGCAGCTGGGTCGGCCGGTCGACGGTCCCTCGCCCACCAACGACTGGACGTCCCGGTTGGGCGCGGCGATCGCTGCCGGCGACACGCCGCTGGTCCTGGTGCTCGATGAGGCGGACACGAGGACGGACCCCGCGTTCCACCGCAGCCTGGCGACCCTGGTCGACAGGGCGGGCCCGGCGCTGCGGCTGGTCCTGCTCGTCCGGTCCGACCCGGTGCTGCCGCTCAACCGGTACCGGATGGCCCACCAGCTCACGGAGATCCGGGCGGCCGACCTGTCCTTCGACGAGCACGAGGCAGGGCTGCTGTTCGAGCGTTCCGGGCTGGCGCTCACCCCCGCCCAGACCACGGCGCTGGTACGCCGGACCAGCGGCTGGGCGCTGGGCCTGGCGATGGCCGCGCGCGGGGTGCACCGTCGGGCCGACGTCGCCGAGGCGATCGCGGACTTCAGCGGCAGCGAGACCAACGTCAGCACCTACCTCGCCACCGAGGTGCTCGAGAGCCAGCCGCCCGGGCTCGCCGAGGCGCTCCTGCGCACCAGCGTCGTCGACGCCCTTGCCCCTGGACTCTTCGAGGCGCTGACCGGGTTGGAGAACGGCCAGAACGTCATGGGCTTCATGGCGCGCGGCAACTCCTTCATCGAGCCCGTCCCCGAGTTCCCCGGCTGGTACCGCTACCAGTCGCTGTTCCGCGAGTTCCTGCGCGCGCGGCTCGAGCGCGAGCAGCCCGAGCTCGTCCGCGAGCTCCACCGCGCGGCGGCTGACTGGTTCGCGCGCAACGGCTTCTTGACCATGGCCGTCCAGCACGCCTGCACCGACGGCGACTGGGGAGCCGGCGCGCGCTTCCTCGTCGACGACCTGAGCATCGGCGCCCTCCTGGTCGAGGTGTGGTCGTCCGGACGCTCCTCGGCGTTCGCGGAGATGCCCGAGTCCCAGACCGGCACGGCCGCGGCCGTTGTCCGGGCGGCGCTGGCCCTCGGTGCGGCGGACCCCTCGCGCTGCGCCCGCGAGCTGACCCGGGCCAGGAGCCTGCTCGCGGCCGATGCGTCGAGCACGGCGGCCGAGGCGTTCTCCATCGCTCTGCTGGAGACCCTCCTGGCGGTCTCGACCGGGGACACCGGCAACGGGCTCGAAGCGGCTCGGTCGGCCGAGCAACAGCTGCGGAGCAGCTGGCCGGACTCGGGTCGCACGCGTCCTGAGCTGGCCCTGCTGCTCGGGCTGGCCCGGGCCAGGCTCGACCTGTGGAGCGGCGACCTGGACGGCGCCGCCGACGCGCTCTCGGGTCTCTGCGTCGCGGAGCCGGACCCCCGCTGCGGCAGGCTCGGCCTGGTCGCGCTCAGCCTCGTGGCCCTGGTCGACGCGGTCCGCGGTCGGCTGCAGGACGCCGCCGGGGCGAGTGACGCCGCGGAGCAGGTCGCCCGCGCTGCCGGCCTGGACCGCCAGGACTGGCCGTGGGAGCTGTCGGTCGCGCGGGCGTGGGTGCTGGTCGAGCAGCTGGACCTCGAGGCCGCCGACGAGCAGCTCTACGTCGCCGAGACGGCGGTGGCGGGTCACGACCCGGTCCGCGACGGGCTCGTGGCGCTGCTGTCGGCCCGGCTCCTGCGGGCCCGCGGCCGTGCGGGGGAGGCGAAGGACGTGTTGGACGCTGCCGGAGCGTGTCCGGGTCAGGCGACGTCGCCGTGGATCCTCGACGCCCACGCCGCCGCCCGCGCCGACCTGATGCTTGCTGCCGGCCGAGCGCACGACGCCCGGGAGTCCCTCCCCGGCTCGCTCGGCCCCGCCTCGGCCCTGGCTCTGCGCCGGGCGATGGTCGCGCTGGGCGAGACCGGTGCCACGTCCCCGCACGTCCTGGTCGACACGCAGTACGCCGACCAACGGCTCGAGCTGCGCGTCGTCTCCCGACTGGTAGAGGCCGCCGAGCAGGCGGCGAGCGACACCGCCGGCGCGCAGGCCGCCGTCGACGAGGCCCTCGAGCTCGCGGCCCCAGCGCGCCTGCGTCGGCCCTTCACCGAGCTCGTGCCTGAGGTGGGCGACCTGTGGCGCGGCTCGGGCCGTCGTGCGCACGCGGCAGCGTGGTTGCAGACCGGGGCCGAGCACGGCGGGCTCGCGGCGGCGTCAACGGTGCGTCCCGGCGCCGGACGGTCCGAGCCGGCAGGGTGTCTGCAGCCGGTCGACCAGCTGACGTCGAAGGAGCAGGAGGTCCTCGGCCACCTCGCCGACCTGCTGTCGACCACGGAGATCGCCGAGGCCATGTTCATCTCGACCAACACGGTGCGCACCCACGTGCGCAACATCCTGCGCAAGCTCTCGGTCGGGCGGCGCAACGACGCCATCCGCCGGGCGTGGGAGCTCGGGCTGCTCGTCCCTCCCTGGGGGGACGGCTGAGCGCTGCCCGGGCCTCGCCCGGCTCCAGGCTGGGGGGCGGGGTCAGCTCGAGGCACTCGTACGTCGCGGCAGCACGCGGCCGACGAGGCGGGCCACGGCGTCGTCGGCCGAGACCCCGTGCAGACGCAGACCCCGGACGGTGTCCGAGGCCATCGACCCGGTCGACGTGCGGATGATGTCCGGCAGGTCGACGGCCACGATCACGTCCTGGGTCAGCTTGACGGCGTCGACGCCGTCGACCACCTCGTCGAGGTCGACGTACTGCCGGATCAGGCCGGCCAGGTCGAGGCGCTTGAAGGCCTCGGTCGCCACGGCCGAGACCGCGGAGTCCAGGAGCGCGGACGCAGCGGCCGCGGCCTCGTGGCGCCGGGTCGCCCCGTCCTCGGCGACCCGTTCCAGCCAGGCCGGTGGCGGGCCTGGCGTCACGGCCGCCGCGGTCGACCGGACCGCCCTGGTCAGCGGGGTGGTGGCCCGGTACGTGCGGCGCGCGAGCCGCCACCCGACCGCGGTCGCGGCCGAGGTCACCGCCGAGGCCACCGCAACGCCGACGTCGAGCACCGGGACGGGGGACCGGTGCGGCTCGCCGTCGCCGGGGGCAGGAGGGGTCGCAGGGTTGCTCACGGCCCCATGGTCGACCGGCGTCCTCGCGGTGTCCTCACCCGCGGCGAGGGAGACGAGGGCGGGGCGTCACCGGTGCTGCTGGCGGGGGAGCCAGTGGTAGACGACCCGGGTGCGGAGCACGACGTCCTGCACGGACCGGCGCCTGCGGTCGACCACGCACCACAGCAGGCCCGCCGGGAACGCCACGCACAGCGCGGCGCGGAGCAAGGCGCGGGGGAGCCGGAGGTGTTCGCCACCGACGGGCAGGACCCGTAGCCCCATGAGTCGCTCGCCCACGGTGTGCCCGACGACCCACCACGACGCCGTCAGGTAGAGCGCGACGGTGGTGAGGAACGCGAGCACGGTCCAGACGAACGGGACGTTCGGCGGCGTGAAGCTGCGCGGGGAAACGACGACCCTGACCGCGAGGTAGCCGCCGTAACCGACGACCAGCAGCGCGACGACGGTGATCGCGTCTATCGCGGTCGCCACGAGCCGGCTCGCGAGGCCCGCGCCACGGCCCTGGAACGGCCGCGCCGCTACTGGGAGCATCGACAGGTCCTCGTCGGTCATGGCGCACCCCCTCCTGCCGGTGAGCGGTGAGCGGTGAGCGGCGAGCGTGCCGCTCGATCAGGCGGCGCGGTGGGCGGCGCCGGTGGCTCCCGGCACCGCCACGGGCACCCGGAAGAGGGCTACGGCGGCGTAGCCGAGCAACGACGAGAAGACGGAGATCAGGACCGCCGCGACCACGACGCTGAGGAAGCCCCCGACGTCCAGCACCCGCGACAGGCCTGCCGTGAGGGCGAGCAGGGCCGCGTTGACCACGAGCGAGAAGAGACCGAACGTGACCAGGACGAGCGGCAGCGAGAGCATCCGCAGCGCCGGGCCGATGAAGGCGTTGACGAGGCCGAACAGCGCCGAGACGCCGAGCAGGCCCCACAGTCCGCCGTCCACGTGGACCGACGGCACGAGGGCCGCCGTGGCGGCGAAGGCGCCGGCCAGGCACCCCCAGACCAGCAGCAGTCTCTTGAGCATCGGGTCCTCCTGTCGCCACCGGGGCCACCATGGACGGTTCCCCGCGTCGAGGGTGGCCTCGCACGGGCGGCGCCGGATCATCCCCACCGGGTGAGGTCCGCGGTGCGGCCCGAGTTGGGCGAACCCCACCCGGGGTTCAGGTCGCCCGGCTATCCTGGGCCTACCGATGATCAAAGAACTGCCGTCGAGGCTGCGCACCCTTGCCCACTCACGCACCGTCCTCGTGCTCGGCGTCCTCGTCAGCGTGCTCGTTCCCGCCGTGACCCTGCCGCGCCTGCCGCACGTCACCCTGTGGCCGGTGCTGCTCGGGCTGCTCCCGTGGGTCGTGGGCAAGTATCTTCTGTGCCCCCTCCGGTGGCGGGTGCTCACCGACGCAGGGTTGAGCCGCCGCTGGCACCTGCGCGCCTACGCCGAGTCCGAGCTGCTGGGTCTGATGACCCCCGGTCACGTCGGCGCCGACGCGTGGCGCCTGCACCGGTTGACGCGCAGCGGGCTGGGGCGCGGCGACGCCCTGTTGAGCGTCGGCATGGACCGGTTCGTCGGCGCGATCGGCCTCGCGGTGTTCGTGGGCTTCGCCGGAGCCGCGCTGCCGGTGCGCATGCTGGTGGGGGCCGCCGGGCTCGGCGCCGCGGCGGTGGTCGCTGCGCTGGTGGTGCGCAAGGTCCGACCCGAGTGGCTGCCCAGCCGGCCCCTTCCGCGACCGCGGCAGCTCGCCCACGCCCTGCTGCTCTCGGCCGGCTACCAGCTGTCGATCGCCGGGCTGCTGCTCGGCACCGTGGCCGCGACCGGTCACACGGTGGCGCCCCTGGCCGTGCTGGGCGCCTTCGGCGCCAGTCAGCTGGCCGGCGCGGTGCCGGGGCACAACGGCGCCAGCCCCCGCGACGCGGCCCTGGTCGTGGCGCTCGCGGGCCTCGGTGTGCCCTGGGCGGCCGCGGCCGGCGCGGTCGCGCTCAAGGCCGCGGTGGCGTGGCTGCCGGCGCTGGCGCTGGGCGGCATCAGCCTGGCGCTGACACGACGTGCGTTGCGCGCCGGCGCGACGCTCCGTCCGGCCTGACGACAGGGACCAAAGACCGTGTCCTTCGGGGCGCACGGCACCCGACCGGCGCCGTCGCCGGCCCCGAGGATGGGGGCGACAGACGTCCGGCCACCGGGGGGAGCGCCGCGTGCCCGTGCTCCCGACAGACGAGTTCCCGGATCCCGAGCCTGCGGTCCGGGAGGCCGTGGTCGCCCCGACCCGGGGCCGGGTGGCCTACGTCCTGGGCCAGGTCGCGGTCGTGCTGCTCGGTGTCTTCGTCTACTTCCGAGTCCGCGGCCTCACCGAGGGCTCGGTCGGTCGTGCCCACGAGCACGCTCACGAGATCGTGCGCTGGGAGCAGGCGATCGGGATCGACCACGAGGCAGACCTCCAGCAGCTGGTCACCGCCTCCGACCGACTGGCGACCTTCGCCAACTGGGTCTACATCTGGGGCCACTGGCCGGTCATCATCGTCACGATGGTGTGGCTCGTCCTGTCGCACCGCCTGGTCTTCGCCCGGCTGCGCGACGCGATGATCGTCTCCGGGGCGCTGGGGATGGTCGTCTTCGCCAGCTACCCGGTCGCGCCCCCACGACTGGCCGACCTCGGCCTGGTCGACACGGTCAGCGAGCGGTCCGAGGCCTACCGGATCCTGCAACCCCCGGCCTTCGTCAACCAGTACGCCGCCATGCCCAGCCTGCACGCCGGTTGGGACCTGCTCGTGGGGATGGCCGTCTTCTCGGCGGCGTCCTGCGTCGCGCTCAAGGTCGTGGGCGTCGTCATGCCGACCCTGATGGCCCTCGCGGTCATCGCCACCGCCAACCACTACGTCCTCGACGTGGTCGCCGGTGTCGCGCTCGTGCTGGTCGGCCACGCCGTGGCGCTGTGGCTCGAACGACGCCGGGCGCGCCCCCGGGAGGGCTCCACGTGAGGGTCCTGGCCATCGCCCACCGAGCGGGCAACTCGCTCGACGGGCTCCACGCGGCCGAGCACCTCGGCGCGGACGTCGTCGAGTGCGACGTGCACCACCGCCACGGGCTCCTGGAGGTCACGCACCTGAAGGGCGCCGGTCCGTTGCCGTTGCTGTGGGACCGGTGGGAGCTGGTCTCGACCCGGGTCCCGCGGCTGGGGCTCGACGACCTGTTGGGGGCCTGCGCCGACGGCACGACGCTCATGCTCGACCTCAAGGGACGTCGTGGGTCGACCGCACGGTCGGTGACGGACCTCCTGCGGCGCCAGGACCGCCGGGTGCCGTTGCTCGTCTGCGGCCGGTGGTGGCCGTCGGTCGAGGTGGTCGCCTCGTTGCCGTGGGTCCGACCGGTGCTGTCGGCCCGCAACGCCCGCGAGCTGGGCCGATTGCGTCGGCGCGTGCAGGACGGGCCGCCCGTCCACGGCGTGTCGGTGCACCGGTCCTTGCTGGACGCGCCCACCGTGTCGGCGCTCCACCGCCACGTCGACCTGGTGATGACGTGGCCCGTCAACGACCTCGCCACCCTCGACACGATGCTGGCGAGGGGCGTGAGCGGCATCATCAGCGACGAGCCCGCCGTGCTGTCCGAGCTGCTCGCGCGGCGCGACGGGTGACGAGGGTGCCGGCCGGGCGCGGGCGTCAGTCGCCGACCGTGCGGCTCGCCAGCCGCTCCCCGCGCGACGACTCGACGACGACCCGGAACCCGTCGGGCACCTCTCCCTCGAGGGCGCCCATCAGCTCGTCCACCGGCGGGAGGTCGGACGGGGTCTGCACCTTGACGTAGAAGGTGGTCGACACGACGTCGACCCCGGTGACCATGGAGCCCGGGGTGCCGTCGATCCAGGCCGTCGTGGCGGAGTGGACCCGCGCGGTCCACACCGACAGGGCGTAGGAGGCCACGGTGTTGCCGACCAGCGGGACCGCGACGACCAGCAGGAGAGCCCCGATGGTGATCTTGGCGCGCCGGGTCGGGCGGCTTGCGACGGACTCGTCGGTGCCGTAGCCGAGCATCGCGAAGACCAGGGTGCCGGAGAGCACCAGCGCCAGCAGGTTGGACACGAACAGCAGCAGCGCCCCCAGGGCCAGCCAGAAGCTGCCCTGGCCGGCGCAGAGCCCGACGACGGCGAGCGGCGGGACCAGGGAGATGGAGATGGCGACACCCGGGAGGACCGCCGCGACGTCACGACGGGCCAGGCCCACGGCCCCCGCGAGCCCGGTGGCCACCGCTGCCACGAGATCGACGACGCCAGGGGAGGTGCGCCCGGAGACCTGGCTGTTGCCGACCAGGTCGTAGGAGCCGGGGACGACCAGGGCGAACAGCACGCCGACCAGCACGACCAGCGTGCTCCCCACCAGGGCGAGCCGCAGCCCGCCGTTGGCCTCGCGCTTCACCAACGACAGGGCGATGGCCATGATCGGGGTCGACAGCGGCGCGATGATCATCGCTCCGATCACGGTGGCCGTGGAGTCGGCCAGGACACCGGCCGAGGCGATCACGGCCGACAGCGCGAGCATCGTCCAGAACGCCGTGCGCTTGGCCTGGACGTCGCCCTGGCTCGGGTCGAGGTCGCCGGTCAGCTCCTCCATGGTGCGCCGCTGGTTGTCGGGGAGCAGGCTGCGCCGCAGGGTGCTGTTCATGCTCGGAGTCTTGGCCATCGAGGCCGCCAGGACCGGTGTCGAGCGGAGGTGTAACCGTTACGTCCTGGTCCGCCTGTCACGTGGCACGGGACGAAAGCCCCTCATGCCCGCGCCATCCCCGGGTCTAGCGTGCGGGAGGAGCGCGGCCCGCGGGTGGGCGGCGACCGAGGAGGACAGCGTGGTGCCGCACCTGGGCCCGGTCTCGGCCCCCGAGGCGGGGGCACCGGGTCGCGACGAGGTCGCCCCCGACGAGGTACGGGCGGCGCTGGCCGCCGTGCTCGGGAGCGAGGGCTTCGCGATGGCACCCCGTTCGCGTGAGTTCCTGGCCTACGTGGTCGCCGAGCAGCTCGCCGGTCGGGGGCACCGGCTCGGCGAGCACGCTGTCGCTCGCCACGCACTGGGGCGCCCGGCGTACGACGGCCGTGTCGAGTCCTCCGTCCGCGTCCAGGCGACGCGGCTGCGCGGCGCCCTGGCGCGCTACTACGACGGGGAGGGCGCCAGCGCGACCGTGCGGATCTCCCTGCCCCCGGGCAGCTATGTCCCGGCCTTCGCCCGCGTCCGTCCGGACGGGTCCGGGCTGCCGTCCGGGAGCGCGTCCATCGACACGGCCGCGGCGGAGGTCACCGGAAGGCGCACCCGCTGGTGACGCCGAGCCGCCGGAAGACGACGGCGGCGGGGCAGAAGCCGGTGATGCTGGACTGGACGAGGTTGAGCCCGACGAACGCGGTCAGCAGCAACCACCAGGGGGAGAGGGTGGCGGCCAGCAGGGCGCTGAGCAGCGTCATGGTGCCGGCCATGAGGAGAACAGCCCGGTCGAGGTTCATGCCGACCTCCCGAACAGTCGGCCCAGCACGCCCGACCCGGCCTCGCCCTGATGTCCTGCGCAGCGCTCGGTGCGCGGGACCCGGGCGAGGACCTGGTCGACGTGGCGGCCGCAGCCGGACCAGGTGGTCTTGCCGCAGCTGCGGCACCTGACTGCTCGACACATGGTGGTGCTCCTTCTGGTGATGAGGGATGGCGCTGAGGGTGGTCAGCCGTGGGAGAACGTGATGGTGGGCAGGACCTTGCGCAGCCAGGCCGGGCTCCACCAGGCGGCCTTGCCGGTCAGGCGCAGCATGACCGGCAGCAGCACGAGTCGGACCAGGAACGCGTCGAGCAGCACGGCGACGCCCAGCACGATGCCCATCTCCTTGGGGGGCAAGGGTCCGGAGAGCGCGAAGGTGAAGAACACCGCGACCATGACCGCGCCGGCGGCGAAGATGACCCGACCGGAGTGGGCCAGGGCGCCGACCATGGCGTCCTTGGGGTCTCCGCTGTGCTCGTAGTGCTCCTTGGCCGAGGCGAGCAGGAAGACGGTGTAGTCCATGGCGATCGCGAAGATCATCGCGAAGAAGAACACCGGCGCCCACGCGTCGAGGAAGCCCTGGCTCTCGAAGCCGAAGAGGTCGGCGCCGATCCCCTCCTGGAAGACCAGGCGGGCCACGCCGAAGGCGGCGGCCGTCGAGAGCAGGCTGGCCAGGGTGCCGAGCAGGGAGATCAGCGGTGCCTGCAGGGCCACGAGCAGCAGGAGGAACCCGAGGACGAGGACGACACCGATGACCAGGGGTGTGGAGTCGTCGAGCTGGGTCTTGAGGTCGAGGTTCTCCACCGCGGCGCCGCCGACCAGGGCACTGGCGGGCAGGTCGGCACGCAGACGGTCGACCGTGTCGCTCAGGGCGGGGTCGGAGGGGTCGACGGTCGGGACGGCCTGGATGAGCACCAGGTCGCTGCCGTCGGTGGCGGGCATGGCGGGCATGGCCCCTGCGATGCCGGGGTCGGTCGTGAGCACGGCGGCGGCGGCCTTGGCGTCGCCCTTGTCCATCACGACCTGCAGCGTGCCGGGAGCTCCCTCGCCGAAGGACTCCTGGACCAGGTCGTAGCCGATGCGCGCGCTGGCGTCCTCCGGCAGGACCTTGATCGAGGGCATCGCGGTCTTGAGGCCGATGATCGGCGCGGCGAGCACGAGCAGCACGACGAGCGAGCCGAGGCCCCAGACGACGGGGCGCTTCCAGAGGCGCTCGCCCCAGGCGGCGAAGGCGGGGGAGCGGTGCTCTCCGGTCTTGACCCAGGGAAGCGACAGCTTGTTGATCTTGTGGTCGAGCTTGAACAGCACCAACGGCAGCAGTGTCAGCGTGGCGGCGAGCACGAAGACGACCGAGAGCATGATCCCGCCGGCCATCGAGCGGAACGACGGTGACGGCACGAGCATGACGGCGCTCAGGGAGATCAGCACGGTGGCGCCGGACAGGAGCACGGCCTTGCCGGCGGTGTCCATGGTCTCGGCGACGGCCTGGCGGGCGGAGTTGCCCGAGCCCATGCGGGAGGCTCGGTAGCGCACGACGAGGAAGAGCGCGTAGTCGATGCCGAGCGCGAGGGCGAACATCATCGCGAAGTTCATCGCCCAGATCGAGACCGGGACGACCTCGTTGATGAGCACCAGCGACCCGGCCGAGGCGACCAGGCCCGCCAGGGTCAGCAGGAGGGGCAGCCCGGCGGCCACCAGAGCGCCGAAGGCCAGGACCAGGATCGCCATGGTGACCGGCCACGAGACCATCTCGGACTTCAGCATCGCCTCGAGGTTGGCCTCGTTGAAGTCCGACCACAACAGTGAGGAGCCGGTCGGGTTGACCTGCACGCCCTCGACCGACAGGTCCTGCAGCTCGCCCTTGAGGTCGGTGGCGACGCGGACCATCTCGTTGGTGTCCGCGCCCGCGCCGGCGAGGATGATCGCGGTGCTGCCGTCCTGGCTCAGCGTCGCCCCGGGCGTCGGGGCGATGACGTCGGCGATCCGTGGCTCGTCCTCGAGGACGGCGGTGACCCGGGCGATGACCTCGGCGCCGCGTCCCTCGGTGACCGGGCCGTCGGTGGAGTGCACCACGACCTGGATGGCCGAGGAGGCGTTGCCGCCGAAGCTCTCCTGGGCGAGCTCGCGCGCCGCGACGGACTCCGAGCCGTCTGCCTGCCAGCCGGCGCCGGACAGGTTGTGCTCCACCTGGGGGGCGAAGGCGCCCAGCCCGATGATGAGCAGGACCCACACCACCGTCACGAGCCTGGCGTGCTGGGTGACCCGGACGCCCAGGCGCCCGAGCGGGCCCGGACGGAAGCCCGGTGAGAAGTCCGAAGTGTTCCCGGTGCCCGTTGGCTCTCCGGTGCGATTGGCTGCGTCGGTGCTCATGGTGGTCCGTTCGGTGTCGGGACGAGGTGGTGACCGAGCGTGCGCTCGTGCTCGGCGAGAACCCCCCAGGGGGTTGTACATCACCGTAGCACAACCCCCCGGGGGGTAGGTGGTGGCGTCCTCGGGGACGGGTGCGCGAGACCGGACGTGGAGCGCCGACGTGCGTAAGGTGGGACACTGCCGTGACGGAAGGGGGCAGACGATGGAGCAGTCCTCGACCGGGTCCGAGGCGGAGGCGGGTGCGGAAGACGCCCGGTCCCGCAGGGCCCGTCAGCAGCACCACCAGGAGATCCTCGACGAGGCTGAGAAGCGCGACGAGGAGGCCGACGTCCGTGACGCGCTCGCCGAGCATCGCGACCAGGAGGCGAGCCTCGCGTCGTTCATGAAAGACGACTCCTTCGTGGACAGCCTGCAGGCCCGGCGCGCGGCTGCCCTGGACCGGCAGGACTCCTTGGAGGACCGGTCGCACTCCGCGGTCGACCGCACGGAGCTGGCCGACCTGCCGTCGCCCGACGAGCAGGACGACGAGCAGGACGACGAGCAGGACGACGACAAGGAGAACAGTTCGTCCTGACCGCGCCGTGGACGACGGCCGCGGCCCGACGGGGTGGGGACCTTGGACCCTCACCCGACTCGGTCGTGCGTGCCTAGCGTGGGGCCACGACGAGGCGGAGGGCGGGCGCCATGACGAGGCGACTGGTGGTGCTGGGGGCCGGGACGGCCGGCACGATGATCGTCAACAAGCTCCGGCGCAGGCTGGCGCGCGACGAGTGGGAGATCACCGTCGTCGACCGTGACGACGTCCACCCCTACCAACCGGGCTACCTCTTCGTCCCCTTCGGCCGGTACGACGCCGAGCAGCTCGTCCGCCCCCGCCACGACTTCGTCCCCGACGGCGTCGACCTCGTGATCGGCGAGATCGACCGTGTCGACACGACGTGCGACACCGTCCACCTCGTCGACGGACGCACGCTCGACTTCGACTACCTGGTGATCGCCACCGGCACCTCGCCGCGACCCGACCAGACTCCGGGGATGCTCGGCAGCCAGTGGCGCTCGACCGTCTTCGACTTCTACACCCTCGACGGTGCCCGGGCCCTCGCCGACGCGTTGGCGTCCTTCGACCACGGCCGGCTCGTCGTGCACGTCACCGAGATGCCGATCAAGTGCCCCGTGGCGCCCCTCGAGTTCGTCTTCCTCGCCGAGGCGTGGTTGCGTGAGCGCCGGCTGCGCGACCGGGTCGAGCTGGTCTTCGTCACCCCCCTGTCGGGCGCCTTCACCAAGCCGGTCGCCTCCGAGCACCTCGGCGGGCTGCTCGAGGAGCGCAAGATCCACGTCGAGACCGACTTCCTCGTCGAGCACGTCGACAACGACCGCAGGTGCCTGGTGTCGTACGACGAGCGCGAGGTCCCCTTCGACCTGCTGGTCACGGTGCCGCTCAACATGGGCGCGGACTTCGTGGCCCGCTCCGGCCTCGGCGACGAGCTCAACTTCGTGCCGGTCGACAAGCACACCTTCCTCAGCGACGCGCACGACCACGTCTTCGCCGTGGGTGACGCCAACGACATCCCCACGTCGAAGGCGGGCTCGGTCGCGCACTTCTCGGTCGACGTCTTCGTCGGCAACTTCCTCGAGCACGTCGAGGGCCGGCCGATGACCGGGTCGTTCGACGGGCACGCCAACTGCTTCATCGAGTCGGGTGACAAGAAGGC
>CALRVO020000019.1:0-16643 GCA_943371595.1 Sphingomonas paucimobilis | reverse complement strand
CGCCGCCCGGCGCCGACCCGGGCGACCGGCCCGGCCCGGTCGGTCTCGGCGGTGCGCCGGTCGGGACGAGCAGCGACCCGAGCGACCCGACCCCGCTGCCGGCCGGGCTGTGGGCCGACACGCTGAGCGGGCCCGGCGCGGCCCCCGGCAACGCCCACTGGTTCCGCTACGACCGCACGATGCAGTTCAGCTCGGTGCTCGTCGGTGCGGTCGCGACCTCCTCCGAGACCGGGGGCGACGCGCTGGAGGTGGTCGTCGAGGTCGACGGCCAGCCCTGCGGCAGCGACAGCGCGACCTCCGGCGGTGCCGATCCGGCCGCGGCCTTCGGTGCGCTGGTCGTGGTGCCCGACGAGCCGGGTGACACCGGCGACCCGTGCGTGAGCTCCGACCACCTCGACATCCGCGTCAGCCGGGGCTCGGCCGACTTCTCCAGCGACCTGCCGGTGGCGATCCGCGTCGTCGAGGAGGCCCCCGTGCGGGGCGTCGACGACGACCTGGCGCCCGTCGTGGAGGAGCCCACGGTCGCGCCTCCCACGCCGGGCGAGCCCGACCCGGTCGACGGCGGCAGCGCGTTCGACGGGGCGCCCGACCTGACGGCCGGCGGCACCGTCTCGGACGCGGTGCCCGAGGGCGGTGAGCGGCTCTACCGCGTGCGCCTCGGCTGGGGCCAGGAGCTCGCGGCGCAGGTCGACCTGCCCGCGCAGGACGAGGCGGCCGTCGCCGCGCTCGGCGGCGCGCTGCCCCGGGTCGAGCTCACGCTCCTCGACCCGCTGCGCCAGCCCTTCGACAGCGGCCACCCCGAGGCCGAGAGCACCGTGTCCTACACCGACGAGGCGACCCGCCTCTTCGACGGGACCCGCCCGGTCGACCTCGCCAACCGGTTCGACGACGGCCTGGTGTCGGTGCCCGGCGACTACTGGGTCTCGGTCTCGGTGTCGCCGCCCTACGACGAGGACCGCGCGGCCGTCGACGTGCCGGTCGAGCTCACCGTCGCGGTCACCGACGCCGTCGGCGACGCGCCTGACTTCCAGGGGGTCGTGCTCTCGCCCGACGGTGACGCCGGACCCGACGGCTACGACCCCACGACCCCGTACCTCGTCGCCGAGGGCGTGTTCAGCGCCGACGTCTCCGGCACCCCCCGTGTGCCCGGGGCCGCCACCGACGACGACGGCGTACGCCGGGTGGCCGGCCTGGTCGTCGGGGCCGCCGGCCTGGCGTCGCTGCTGGCCGGGCTCGGGCTGCTGGGCCGGCGCGCCCGGGTCAGCCGAGCAGCAGCCAGGTAGCGACCGCGAGCCCGACCAGCCCGAGGAGCACCAGCACCACGCCCGGTACCGCCGAGGGCCGGGGAGCCGTGGCGCGCTCCGGCTGCGCGGGGTGCTGCACGAGGGTGCGGGGCGCCGCGGGCGTGGGCGGCAGGGTGGGCGCCGCGGGCGGCGGCAGGTCCGGCACGGTCACCGCCGGGAACCGGTCGGGCACCGTGACGACGGGTTCGTCGGGCCGGGTCGGGAGCGCGAGGAGGTCGGCGAGGTGGGCGCGCATCGCGGTGGCGGTCGCGGGGCGGTCGGCGGGGTCGGGGCGTGTGGCCAGGACGACCAGGTCGACGAGCCGGTCGCGGGCCGGTGCGCCCGTGAGGAGCAGGGCGGGGTCGTCGGCCTCGCCGGGCCGGCGACCGAGCAGCATCTCGTGGGCGACCCGCCCCACGGCGTACAGGTCGGAGCGGGGGTCGGGGTCGACGCCCTCCCACTGCTCGGGCGCCATGTAGCCGGGGGTGCCGATCGCGTGGCTGCCGCGCGTCATCCGCGGCTCGTCGAGGGGCGCGGCGATGCCGAAGTCGGTGAGCCGCAGGTGGGGCTGCCGCGTGCCGGTCGGCTCCAGCAGCAGGTTGCCGGGCTTGACGTCGCGGTGGACGATGCCGGCGGCGTGCACCGCCTCGAGCGCCTGCAGCAGCTGGTCGGTGAGTGCCGCGACCCACCGCTCCGGCAACGCCCCGTGCTCGGCCAGCAGGTCGGCGACCGACCCACCGCGCACCAACGGCATCGTGAACAGCACCCGGTCGTCGACCCCCGCCCACGACAGCGGCGTCACGACGTGGGTGTGGTCGATGCGCATCGACTGCTCGCGCACGAAGCGCAGCAGCGACGCCGCGTCGGACTGGCGCAGGATCTTGGCGGCCTTGAGCTGGCCGTCGGCCCGGTCCAGGACGCGCCAGATCGTGCCCATGCCCCCGGTGGCCACCGGGTCCAGCAGCTCGTAGCGCCCCGCGAAGACCTCGCCCATGGCGGTGAGCCTACGGTCGGGGGAGCGGCAGCGCCTGGTGACCTCTGCCGCCGGGTTGGGACCTTCGGCCCGTGCCGGGCCGGCAGCACCGACCTAGGTTGGCGGCCGTGGAGACTCGCACCGCACACGGATCGGACTGCGCCTTCGACGACGCCGACCTGCTCGCCCGGCTCGACGCCCTGAGCGTGCCGGAGCTGGACGCGGTCCCGTTCGGGGTGATCGCCTTCGGCCCGGACGACCGGGTCGTGGGCTACAACCGCTTCGAGTCCGAGCGGGCCGGCATGTCCCCGTCGCGGGTCGTGGGGCGCCACCTGTTCGTCGACGTGGCCCCGTGCACCAACAACTACCTCGTCGCGCAGCGCTACGCCGACGAGCCCCACCTCGACGAGCAGCTCGACTACGTCTTCACCTTCAAGATGGCGCCCACGCCCGTTCGTCTGCGCCTGCTCGCCGAGGCGGGCTCCCCGCGCCGCTACCTGGTGATCCGGTCACGATGACATGGCCGCGTCGTACGCCGATCTGCTGCAGTTCTTCTACCAGTGCCCGGTCGGGCTCGTGGAGACCGACGAGTCGGTGCGGGTCACCCTGGTCAACCCCGCCGCGGCCCGGCTGCTCGCGCCCGTCCTCGGCACCGAGGACCTCTCCGACCTCAGGCCCGTCCTGGAGCGGCTCAGCCCCGACCTGCTGTCGCTGCTGGAGGCCGAACCCGCGACGCTAGGCCCGTTGGGCAGGGGGCGCCGCTTCACCGCCTGCACCAGCGTCGAGCACGGCACCTGGGTGGAGCTGCTCGTGGTGCGGGTCGAGGTCGGTCGGTTGATGGTCGCCGTGCTCGACGCCGACCGCGAGCAGGACCTCGTCCGGCGCGAGCGGGTCCGGGCGCTCGAGGTCAACGACCAGATCGTGCAGAAGCTGGTCGCGGCGGAGACCGCCTTCGACCTCGGTCAGGTCGAGCGGGCCGCCGAGCTGGTCATCGCCGCCTCGGAGTCGGGGCGGCGGTGGATCGGGGAGCAGCTCCTCCAGGCCGGTGGACCCGGTGGGGGAGCCGTGCGGCTGCGGGCCGTGCCGGCGCCGGCGGCGGCCGAGGGAGTGGAGGTGGAGCGAGCATGAGGATCCTCGTCGTCGACGACTCGGAGGACATGCGGGACCTGCTGAGCATCCTCATCACCCGCGGCGGCCCGCGGTTCGAGGTGGTCGGCGAGGCCGAGGACGGCCAGCAGGCGGTCGAGATGGCCGCCCGGCTCGACCCCGACGTGGTGCTGCTCGACGTGGCGATGCCGGTGATGGACGGGCTGGAGGCCCTGCCCCTGGTCCTGGAGAAGGCCCCGCGGGCGGCGGTGATCATGCTGAGCGCCTTCCCCGGCGAGGTCATGCGGCAGACGGCGGTCGAGGCCGGGGCGGTGGGCTACCTGGTCAAGGACCGCCTGGCCCTCACCCTGCTGTCCGCCGTCGAGCGCCTTGTTGCCGAGGCCGGGCCGCCCCCGGCTAGGGCTGGCGCAGGGCCACCGCCCGGTTGACCCAGGTCGAGGTGACCTGCATCCCGACCTTCTCGTAGAGCCCCAGGGCGCCGGTGCGGCTGTCGGTGGACAGCCCGCAGACGACGGCGCCGTGCTCGCGCGCGACCGCGAACGTGTCGACCATCAGCGCCTGGGCCAGGCCCCGGCCGCGCTGGTCGCTGCGGGTCGCCAGCCGCGAGATGAAGGCCTCGACGTCCGCCCCGTCGTCGCCCCGGTAGATCGAGACGACGGCCGTGGCCACGATCGTGCCGTCGTGGTCGGTGACCACCCGCAGCTGCCACGGCTCGAAGCCGGGACGTCGTACGGTCACGGCGGCGAAGTCGTCGTAGGACTCGCGCTCGCGCACGGACCACTCGAGGAAGGCGTCCTCGACGACGGTGTGGACGTCGACGTACTCATCGGGCCGGGCCGCGCGGACGGCGTACCCGGGCGGAAGCGGACGCTCGGGGACCGTCGCACCGGCCGGCAGCCGGAGGACCCAGCTGGTCCAGCGGACGCGGTAGCCGAGCGCGGCGAGCAGGCGGTCGCCGGCGGAGTGCTCGGGCACGGGCATCCCCACGACCGTCGCGCCGCGCGCGCGGGCGAGGTCCTGCATCCACCGGGCCAGCCACGTGCCGACGCCGCGACCGCGCTGCTCGGGCCGCACCGCGGCGTCGCCCCGGTCGGGGGCGGAGAACTCGGCGTAGCCGACCATGGCGGCACCGTCGAAGACGCCCACCGTGCTGGCGGCGACGTCGAAGCTCGGACGCTGCCAGTCGCCGACGATGTCGGCCTCCTCGATCTCGACGACGCCGAGGTCGTGGAGCTCCTGGGCGGCGATGGTCTCGAAGACCGCGGTCGCGTCGGCGGGCGTGAGGGGGCGGGTGGTCAGCCCCGCGGGCAGCGCGTGCGGTCGTACGTCGTGCTCACTGGTGTCCACGGGTCCGAGGGTGGCAGGAGACGCGCCGGGGCCGCGACCAGATTTCGGTCGCGGCCCCGGCGGGAGGTGCGGGCGTCGTTCAGGCGTTGCGGATCGCGGAGATGTCGAACTCGAGCTTGATCTTCTCGGAGACCAGGACGCCACCGGTCTCGAGCGCGGCGTTGAAGTTGAGGCCCCAGTCGCTGCGGTTGACGGTGACGGCGCCCTCGAAGCCGACGCGCGTGTTGCCGAAGGGGTCCTGGGCCGAGCCGACCTCGTCGAAGTCGATGGTGACCGACTTGGTGGTGCCCTTGATGGTGAGGTCGCCGGTGATGGTCCAGGTCGCCCCGTCGCGGCTGACCTCGGTGGAGGAGAAGGTGATCTCGGGGGTCTCGGCGGTGCCGAAGAAGTCGTTGCTCTGCAGGTGGCCGTCGCGGTCGGCGTTGCCCGTGCTCACGCTCGCGGCGACGATCGTCAGGTCGACCTTGGAGGCGGCCGGGTTGGCGGTGTCGACGTGGGCGGTGCCGCTGAACTCGTGGAACTGCCCGCGGACCTTGGTGACCATCGCGTGGCGGGCCACGAAGCCGAGGCGGGTGTGCGAGGGGTCGATGGTGTAGTCGCCGGTGATGTCGGCGATCGCGGTGGTGGCGGTGTCGAAGTCGCTCATGGGGTGCTCCTGGGGTGAGAGGTGGTTGAAGAGTCAATCACCAGTAACGGACCGCGGTCCGCTTGTGTTCCCGTCCAGGACGACGAACTTCTGCGAAAAATGCGGGACGGCCGCACCCCTGGGGGCACGGCCGTCCTGGAGTGCTCGGTCAGGCGGCGTGGCTGATGCCCGCGGACTCGGCCGGGACGATCCAGACCGCTTCCATGTGCGTGCGTCCGGCCTCGTCGGTCACCGGGACCCAGCGCATCTCGAGCTGGGAGCGACGGTCGTCGGTCATGGGACACCTCCTGTTCACCTTCTGTTCACCAACCATAGACGATCCCCACTCGATCTACCAGAAAAGGCGGCAAACCGGGTCTGGCGCTCCACCTGGGCCTCCGTCAGGCGCTCCTGCGAGCAGATCTACTCCCTACGGGTGAGGGGGACCGCGGTTGTGCCCGCCGCGGGGCTCGGAGGCCCCGTGGGACCTAGGTCCCTGGTGGTCAGGGGGCCTGGTGCCTAGGTTCTGCCCAGGGTGTGGACAAACGCCCGGCGTCGTGATCTCTCGGGGGGTTCGCCGTCGCCGCCGGAGCTCGTCACGGAGTCCGAGATGCCCGTTCCCCCGTACGCGGTCCCCACCGCGCCAGCCGGTCGACCCGAGGTCGTGCGGTGGCCAGCCGCGTCCGGCGGCGGCCGCCAAGACGGGACCTTCGACCGTGGAGGCTCCACGCCGGCGTCCTTAGGTTTGCGGTCATGACCACGGGGGCGGGAGCACGACGGCTGGACCTGCGCCAGGTCCAGGACATGCAGGGTGACGGGCTCGCGCGGGGCGTGGGGCGATGAGCACCCAGGACTGGGCCGGATGCGAGGACGGGAGCGTCCTGGTGTCCCCGACCCAGCTGGCCTCCGTCTGCCACGACCTCAAGCAGCACATCGCCACCGGGCTCCTGCTGTCGGAGCCCCCGGGGGGCGACGCGGTCTCCGTGCAGATGCGTCAGCGCTTCGACGTCATGCGGCGCCAGTTCGAGCACGCGGCCGCGCTCGTCTCGTTGCTCGCAGGTGACCCGGCGGCGGAGCAGGAGACGTCCTACTGCGACCTGGCGCTCGTCGCCACCTACGCGGTCGACGCGGCCCGTCCCGGCCACCACGTCTCGTTGGAGGTGCTCGGGAGCGACCACCTCGTGCTGGGCGGGCCGGTGCTGCTGCGACGTGCGGTCGCCAACCTCATCGACAACGCCTGCCGTGCCGCGACGCCGCGTGGCCACGTCACCGTCCGGGTCGGTCTGCTCGAGGGCGAGCGCTGGGTCGAGGTCGTCGACGACGGGCCCGGGTTCGGGCGGGTCGGGGCCGGCACCGGGCTGGGCCTGTCGATCGTGCGCTCCGCGGTCCACGTCGGCGCTGGTCGGATGCACATCTCCGAGCCGCTGGGCGGGGGCACTGCCGTCCGCCTGAGCTTCCCGGCCATCGAGAGCGCGAACCGATGAGGCTGCTGCTCGGTGACGACCACGTGATGTTCCTGGAGGCCCTGCGCGACGGGCTCGTGCGCCGCGGGCACGAGGTCATCGGGTCCTGCGAGGAGGTCGACGGTCTGGTCGAGGCCGTCGACCTCCACCGGCCCGACCTGTGCGTGCTCGACGTCAACTTCGCCGGGCGCTCGGTGCTCGAGGCGACCGCGGTCATCCGCGAGCGCGATCCCGGCGTGGCGCTCGTCCTGCTCGCGGGTTACGCGCCCTCCGACGTGTGGGCGGCCTTCGAGCGGGGGCGCGTCGACGCGATCGTCAACAAGCTGTGCGACATCTCGGTCCTCGACCGCACGCTGCACCGGGTCATGGCCGGCGAGAGGCTCGTCGAGCGCTTCCGGCGACCGGCCCCGTCCCCGTCGGACTCGCGGTGCGCCGCCCTCACCGAGCGAGAGCTCGCGGTGATGGGCCTGCTCGCACAGGGCGCCTCGACCAGCGAGATGGCGGCGCAGCTCGGCCTGTCCGACCAGGCCGCACGGAGCCTGACCCGCACCGTCCTGCGCAAGCTGGGGGTGACGAGTCGCAACAAGGCCGCGAGCCTGGCGGTCGAACGCTACGGCCAGCGCGAGCACCTCGGTGTCCAGGCCCGACGATGATGTCGGTCGTGGGCCCCGGCGCCCGGGCGCCGGCGCGATCCCCGATCGGCATCCTGCTGGTCGACGACCACCGGGTCTTCGCCGACGTGCTGGCGATGCGGCTGCGCGAGGAGCCGACGGTCGGGCGGATCGACGTGGCCTGCTCGCTGAGCGAGGCGCGGGCCAACCTGCACCGCTCCAGTCCTGACCTCGTCCTGCTCGACGTCCAGCTCGACGGCGAGGTGGGCCTCGACCTGTTCCCCGACCTGCGGGCGATGGCGAGGCCCCCCGACGTGCTGATGCTGTCCGGGGTGGAGACGGTGCCGGTCATCGTCGAGGCGTTCCGCTCCGGCGCCCAGGGCTGGATCGCCAAGACGGCGCCGTTCGACACCCTGATGCAGGCCGCCCAGCAGGTGCTCGACGGCCAGATGTACCTGGCGCCACCGACCCTCAAACCGGTCCTGGTCCACCTGTTGGTGCACAGCGACCCTCGTGACGTCCCCGCGAGCTTCGTCGACGACCTGACCCCGCGCCAGGTCGATGTGCTGCGGTGCCTGGTCGACGGGATGTCACGCGCCGAGTGCGCGCAGCGACTGCACCTCTCCGTGCACACCGTGCGCACCCACGTGCAGCAGCTCCTCAAAAGGGCAGACGTGCACTCGACGCTGGCCCTGGCCTCACGGGCCAGGGCCCTCGGGCTGCCTGGCATCGACAGCGAGCGACCCGTCTGCTGAGCCGCGTCGCCGACACGGGAGGGACGTCCGACGGACGTCCCTCCACAGGCGCGCCACGGCGCTCCGGCACGCCGTCGTCGACCCGCCTGAGCAGTGCACAAATGACGTAGACGAGTTCGCCATTTCGTGGCTCATCCGGGCCCAGGATCGTTCATACGGTGGGCCGCATGCTGACACCTACACGCGAGACACAGTGGTCCCGCCCTCGGCGTGGACCAGGGAACGGACGCACCCCGTGAAGCGGCTGGTCGTGGCGCCGCACTGCGACGACGAGACCCTCGGCTGCGGCGGCCTCCTGGCGAAGTACCCCGACCAGGTCGACGTCGTCGTGCTCGCCCAGCCCGTCGAGGTCCGGCGCAAGGAGTTCGAGGTCGCCAAGGACATCCTGGGATACCGGTCCGCGCACTTCCTCGGCCTGTGCGACGGCAACATCGGCGAGGACATGCACCTCCTGGTCGGTCTGCTCGACGCGGTCGTCGCCGACCTCCACCCCGACGAGCTCTACCTGCCGTTCCCGTCGATGCACCAGGACCACATCGCCGCCTACGAGGCCGGCATCCGGGCCGGACGTCTGTCGATGAGCGAGGGCCACTGGTTCACCCCGTCGCTCTACGTCTACGACGTCGCCGCCTACGACGTGAGCCTCTACCCGACCAACCTGGAGTGGAACATGTTCGAGTCGCTCGACGAGGAGTGCATCGACAAGAAGGTCGACGCGCTCAGCGCCTACTCCTCGCAGGCGGTCACGGGTCCGCACCCGATCAACAGCGTCAAGCAGCAGGCCTCGGTCATCGGCCACGCACGCCAGGTCAACTGGGCCGAGCCGTACTCGCTGGTCCGGGGGGTCCGAGGGTGACCGTCTACACCGCGCACCAGCCGGACCTGCTGCCGTACTCGGGCTTCTGGCACAAGATGGAGAAGGCCGACCTCTTCGACCTCAAGATCTGGGACCAGTACAACCACAAGGGCTACCAGCGCCGGGTCGCCATGCGCGACCGGTGGGTGACGCTCCCGTTGGTCAAGGGACCGAGCACCGCCCCGATCGTCACCAAGCAGCTCGCGCCGGGGGCCGCCGGCCACCTCGCCGACGAGATCGCGATGCGCTACACGCGCACCGGGCACCGGCCCCCCGGCTGGGACAAGTACGGACCGATGATCTGCGACGAGATCCTGTCGATCAGGACCGACCTGCTGTGGGAGTTCAACTTCCGGCTCATCCTGCTCGTGCGCGACATACTCGGCATCGAGACGCCGGTGACCTTCAGCCGCCCCTCGGGCAGCGGCCTGCGCGGTCCTGCCGGGATCGTCTCGGTGATCCAGGCGTTCGCCGGGCCGATGGAGTACCTCTCCGGCCCCGGGGCGCGCGACTACATGGGCGACTGCCACGAGTTCACCGACGCCGGGATCCCGGTGACCTGGACCCGGCACGCCCCGGTGACCGGCGACTCGATCCTCACGGTCCTGTTCGACCACGAGGACCCGATGGCCGTCGTCCGGGCTGAGCATCCCGAGTCGTCGTCGCCCTCCCACACCCACACCCACGCCACGTCCACCACGAACCAGGAACGAGTACAGCCATGAGTCGAGTCATGATCGTCGGTCTCGGATACGTCGGGCTCCCGCTCGCCCTGCGGGCGGCCGAGGTGGGCCACCACGTCACGGGGGTCGACCTCGACGAGGACAAGATCTCCCTGCTGTCCACCGGGAGCAGCTACATCGAGGACGCGACCGACGAGCGGGTCAGTGCGGCCCTCTCCACCGGTCGCTTCGCGGCCCGCCTCGGCTGGGGTCCGCTCGACCCGCACCCCGACGACGCCGACTTCGACATCGCGGTCATCACGGTCCCGACCCCCCTCCGCGACCGCGTTCCCGACCTGTCGTACGTCGAGGCCGCCGGGTGGATGATCGGGCGGGTCCTGCGCCCGGGGGCGACGGTGGTCCTCGAGTCGACGACCTACCCGGGCACGACCGACGGGCTCCTCGCGGACGTGCTGGCCAGGGCCTCGGGCCTCACCCCGAGCGTCGACTTCCACCTCGGCTACTCGCCCGAGCGCATCGACCCCGGCAGCTCGATGCACACCCTGGAGAACACGCCCAAGCTCGTCTCGGCCACGACCGGTCCCGGGCTGGCCGAGGTCGAGCTGTTCTACCGGTCGATCGTCGAGCGGACGGTCGCGGTGTCCGGGCCCCGGGTCGCCGAGATGGCGAAGATCTTCGAGAACACCCAGGCCTACGTCAACATCGGGCTGGTCAACGAGCTCTCCGAGATCTGCCACGACATGGACATCGACGTGCACGAGATGATCGAGGCCGCCATGACCAAGGGCCACTCGATGGCCCGGTGGACGCCCGGCCCGGGCGTCGGCGGGCACTGCCTGCCGATCGACCCGATGTACCTCGCGTGGCAGACCCGGACCACGCTGGGTCGTCGCTTCCGGTTCGCCGAGCTCGCCGACGAGATCAACCTGGGGCGCCCCGACTACGTGGTGCAGCGCACCGCCGATCTCCTCGAGCAGCACGACGCCTCGATCGTCGGCGCCGAGGTGCTCGTCCTCGGGCTCGCCTACAAGCCCGGGGTGGGCGACCTGCGCGAGTCGCCGGCCGTCGAGGTGGTCAAGCGCCTCGTCGCAGCCGGGGCCCACGTCACCGTGACCGACCCGTTCGTCCCCGCCTGGCCGCACACGCCCTCGCTCAGCCTGGAGGAGCTCACCGGCGAGATCGACCGTTTCGCCGTCGTGGTCGTCGCCACCGACCACCCCGACTTCGACTACGTCAAGATCGCAGCCACGGCCCGCCTGGTCCTCGACTGCCGCCACGCCGTGGCGGAGTCGAGGAGCGTGGTGGCGCTGTGAGAGCCAGGCGCGCCGCGTCGGCGGCAGGGCTCTGGGGCGCCCTTGCCGCCGTGGCGGGCGTGGCCGCTCTCCTGCTCCTGACCCTGCCGACGGCGTCGGCGGTGTCGGCGGCACCGTCCGGCGCAACGACCCCCTCGGCGCCGCCCACGACGTCGACCACGACGTCGACGGACGACGCCCCCCGCACGGTCGTGTCGTTCACCTTCTCGGGCACGCACCCCTCGCAGGACGACGCGGCGCTCATCCTCGCCGAGCACAACATGGCCGGCACGTTCTACGTCAACTCCGGCTACATCGGGTTCCCGGCCTACCTCAGCCTCGACGAGGTCCGCGCCATCGCCCGGGCGCGCAGCGAGATCGGGGGAGCGTCGCTCTACGGCAACGACCTGTCGTCGATGTCGAAGGAGTCGGCGACCGCCGAGGTCTGTGACGACCGGGCGACCCTCGCCCAGCTCGGCTTCCAGGTCACGAGCTTCGCCTACCCGCACGGCGTGAGCACCACCACCGTCAAGCAGGTGGTCCAGGACTGCGGCTACAACAACGCCCGTGACTACGCCGGCCTCTACACCTCACCGACCGACTGCTCGTTCTGCCCGGTCGGGGAGTCGCTGCCCCCGCGCGACGACTTCCGGATCAGGACCAGCACGGCCACCGACCTCACCACCCTGCAGCTGCAGGTCACCCGGGCGGAGTCGCACGGCGGGGGGTGGGTGCCGCTCGAGTTCGTCAACGTGTGCGTGTGCCCCGCCGCGAGCGGTGAGCACATCACGCCGGAGGACTTCACGGCGTTCGTCACCTGGCTCGAGACGCGCCCCGACACGACGGTGGTGATGACGGTCGACCAGGTGATGGGTGGCGCGCTCCAGCCCGTGACCGGCGAACCGATGGGGCGCCTGGTCCCCGACCCGTCGACGGCGATCAGCACGCCGCGCGTGCTGTCGAAGGTGCCGGCCTGGACGCTGCTCGGCATCGGGATCGGTCAGTCGCAGATCATCCTCATCGGCGTCCTGGTCAGCGTCAGCATCGTGCTCACCTACCGCCTGGCGACACGGGGGAACCGCTATGCACACTGACCGCGTCGTCGACCGCAGCCAGCCGTTCCGCGGCAGCCGCCGGCTCCTCGCCCTGCTCCCGCTGGTGGCGTTCACGTCCTACGTCGTGTGGTCGCACCTGAAGTGGGGCTTCTCGGTGGACACGGTGTTCCTGTCCAGCTTCTTCGGCCTGATGGCCCTGCTGATCGTCTACTTCATGCTCTCGGGCATCTACTGGAAGAGCTTCACCCACCTGCCGCCCGCGGCGGGGCGGGTGCTGGCGATCGTCCCGTCCTACAACGAGGAGCCGGAGCTGGTCCACGCCGTCGTCCGCTCGATGCTGCGCCAGAGCATCCTCCCCGACGAGATCCACGTCGTGGACGACGGCTCGGCGGTACCGCTGGAGACCTTCGACGACCCGCTGGTGACCTGGCACCGCATCGAGAACTCGGGCAAGCGTCACGCGCAGGCCCACGTCCTGCACCAGTTCGCCCCGCACGAGTTCGACTACATCTTCACCGTCGACTCCGACTCCGTGCTCGACGACGACGCGCTCGAGCACATGCTGCGCTCGATGAAGGACGAGCGGGTGCAGGCGGCGACCGGCATGATCCTGGTGCGCAACTGGAAGACCAACTTCCTGTCGCGGTTGACCGACATCAACGTCGTCACCTCGTGCCTGCTCTACCGGATGGCGCGTTCCTGGCTGGGCATCGTGAGCCCCACCTCGGGGGCCCTGGCCATCTACCGCTCGGCTGTCGTCTACGACAACCTCGACGACTACCTCACCTCGGGCACGGCCGGTGACGACCGCAGGCTGTCCTTCTACGCGCTGCTGCGCGGCGACGTGGTCGGGGTGACCGAGGCCATCGCGAGCACCCAGCTGCCGACGACCTGGGCCGGTGCGTTCCACCAGCGCCTGCGGTGGTCGAAGTCGGCGTGGCTCGGGGTCGGCTTCGTGATGACCAACCTGCGGGCGCTGGTCGTGCTGTTCTACATGTTCCCGCTGGTCTTCTGCATCCTGTGGCCGTTCGTCGTGGGCGCGCTCCTCACCCTGGCCGTCAAGTACGACAACCCGGTCTTCTACCACGGCGTGCTGTGGTGGGTGGTCTGCTCGGTCACCCAGACCGCCATCTACGCGATCTACCGGCCCGGCTTCACCCGGCTCCAGCGCTGGCAGCAGTTCGCGCTGTCACCGGTGTACCCCCTGCTGGGCCTCGTCATCCTGCGGCCGGCGGCCTACTGGTCCCTCACCAAGCTCAAGTCGACGTCGTGGCACACCCGCGAGATCGACGTACCGGTGCCCGCGACGCCCGTGCCGGCGCTCCTCACCCCACCGAACGTCACCCGAGAGAGCCTCCGGCCGTGAAGCCGCTGCGCTGGGTCCTCGTCCTCTGCCTCGTGGCCGCGGGCGTCCTGGTCGACCCACGCGCAGCGGCCGCCGCCAAGAGGTACGTCACTGTCGGCGGCCAGAGCCACGTGCTCAACGGCACCAACGTGCGCCGGCGCAGCGGTTACCTCGTCAAGTACACCCCGGTCAGGGCCCGGACCAGGACCGACAGGCACGGGTTCGAGGCGGCCGTCGTCGGCGGTCGGGTGACCCGGGTCGCCGACGGCGTGGGCAACATGGCCGTCCCACGCCGCGGCTACGTCCTGTCCGGCAACGGCGCGGCTCGCCGGTGGCTGCGCACCCATGCCCGGGTCGGGGCCGTCGTCCGCAACGGGAGGACCCCGCCGCCGCCACCGCCGCCGCCGGCGAAGAATGCGCTGCTCCCCGACATCGGCGTCCGCACGCTGCGCCAGTTCACGATCTCCACCAGCACCGGTCGCACGCTGCTGAAGTTCCCGGCCGTGACGGCCAACGTCGGCAAGGGGCCGCTGGAGATCCTCGGCACCCGCCCGTCGACCGACGCCACGAGCTGGACGGGCAGGCAGGTGGTGACCAGCTCGGACGGCAGCCGCACCACCCTGCCCGCCACCGGCGCCACGTTCTACTACGCCGGCGACGGCCACGACCACTGGCACATCCGTGACTTCGACCTCTACCAGCTCTTCGACGCCTCCGGCACCCTGCTCCAGGAGGGCGAGAAGCACGGGTTCTGCTTCGAGGACAACACGGCGTACCGCGACTGGGTAGGCAGCCCCCAGCACCCGGACGTCCCGCTGTCCCCGGTCTACACGCACGAGGGTTCCTGCGGCGAGGACCAGCCCCTGGCCACCCGCATCGTCCACGGGTTGTCGGTCGGCTGGGGGGACACCTACCCGGCGTCGCTCCCCGACCAGGGCATCGACATCACCGGGATCCCTGACGGGACCTACCGGGTGAAGGTCACCGCGGACTGGCAGAACTTCTGGCGCGAGACCGACGAGCGCGACAACTCGGCCTCGGCCCAGATCAGGATCAGCGGCGACACCGTGACCCTGCTGTCCGCGACCGACGGTCTGTGAACGCAGGCCGATGATCCGACTGGCAGCGGGGGGCGTGATGGTGGTGGCGGCGGCGGTCCTGGCCCTGGCGACCCCGCTGTCGAGCTCCTCGTTGGGCAGGGACCCCACCTGGCAGGTCAACCAGGCCACCCCGGCACAGGTCGAGGCCACCATGGACGAGTTCGGCATCTCCTACCTGCGTCCCACGAGGCCCGGTGGCACCTACTGGGTCGCGCAGTGGGGGACCCCCCGCTCCTTCGACGGTGTCGACCCGCTCGACGACTGGTTCGACGCCGACCACGGCTCGGCCACCTACGTCGCCGGCGGGGGTGAGCTCGCCCTGAGCGGCGAGGTGCCCCGCATGTACGTCCACGACCCGCAGGAGCTGCGGCAGTGGCGCGACGTCGAGGTCACGATGTACGTCAAGCGCGTGACCGACAGCGGCATCCCCTTCGCGGGGTTCACCGTGGTGGCCCGCGCCAACCACCTCACGACCGAGGAGGGAGGGACCGACCTCTGCGACACCCGGGGATACGGGGGGCGCCTGCGCTTCGACGGCCACACCGACTTCGAGAAGGAGACGGCGCACCCCCACAACCAGGCCTTCAGCAACCGCCTGCTCTTCCGTGACGGGATGCCCCACGGCGTGTGGCTGGGTGTGAAGTACGTCGTGCGCGACCGACCGGACGGCGTCCACCTCGAGCTGTGGCTCGACCGCACCGAGGGCCGCGACGGCGGCAGCTGGCAGCTCGTCAACGCGATGGTGGACGGCGGCGGCTTCTTCGGCCGGGTGCCGTGCGCCCCCGGGATCGACCCCACGCTCCCGCTGACGAGCTCTCCCTCGCGGGTCGGCTCGGAGTCGGGACTGCCCAACCTGAGTGTCTACTTCCGCAGCGACGGGATCGGCCCTCACGGGATGCGCTACAAGTGGGGGAGCATCCGTGAGATCACCCCGTGAGGGCCCCGTCGCCGCGACGCCCGGCTCAGCCCACGCGGCCGGCCGTGTAGTGAGCGCGCACGCGGGCGCCGCCGAGCTCGCGGGGGTAGAACGCGATGTTGCCGACGGCACCCTTGAAGAAGCTGTCCAGGTAGCCGGTGCCGACGCGCAGCGGGGAGTTGCCGCTGCGCGGGGTGATGTCGTAGTCCTTCAGCGAGTCGGTGTCGCGCAGGACGCCGTTCTTGTAGAGGCGGCTGTAGCCCATCGGGTACTTGGCGTTGCGCGCCTTGCTGTTGATCACCAGGGCGACGTGGATCCACTTGCCGGTCTGGACGGCGTCCTGGAAGTAGGACCCGGCCCCGAGACCGCCGCCGGGGTTGAAGGCGTAGCCGCTGATGCGGTTGGGCCGCGACTCGGCGTTGGTCTTGGAGTACATCCGGGTGTACCACTCGTGGGAGCCGGGGCTGCCCTTGCCCATCGTGTAGACGTAGCCGCTGCCCTCCTCGTCGGCGAACTGCAGCGCGTCGGGGCGCATCCAGAACTCGACGGTCAGCACGCCGGTGGCGTCGACCTCGAAGGCCTTGCGGTCCGCGAACCGGAGGAACTGGCCCTTGCCGTTGAAGGCGCGGGCCACGTCGCCGTTGGGCAGGCGGGTGGTGGCGGGGGAGCCGACGGCGGTGCCGGCCGCGCCGCGGCCGGTGAGGTCGTGGAGACCCTGCAGCAGCGCGCTGGGGTTGTCGGCGAGCACCGTCTTGACGTAGGCCGAACGCCCGTTGCGCCGGCGGACGGGCTTGGCGGCGACCTGCCGGGCCGAGGTCAGGGTGCTCGTGGACCTGGCGGCAGTGGGCGTGGCGGTGGTCGTGGCGGTGGTCGTGGCGGTGGTGACGGTCGCCGTGGAGCCGGAGACGGTCACGGTGGAGCCGACCTTGGCGTGGTCGAGCAGCCACTGGCGGGAGTCGCCGTGACCGGACAGGACGTAGCCGTTGGTGGGGATCGCGGCGTTGCCGACGCCGTTGACCAGCTTGGTGATCGACCCGTTGACCACGGTGGCCTCGAGGCCGTAGGCGTTGGTGCGGGTGGTGGTGCCCCAGGTCGGGGTGTAGCGCACGAGCATGTTGGCGCCGCGGGCGACGTTGGTCGCGACGGTGCGCGACGCGCTGGTCGTCGGGGCGGGAGCCGGGGCGGGTGCGGGGGCGGGGGCCGGTGCGGGGGCGGGGGCCGGTGCGGGTGCG
>CALRVO020000018.1:0-16697 GCA_943371595.1 Sphingomonas paucimobilis | reverse complement strand
CGGCCCAGGCCGTGGGCCCGCTCTCGGAGGCGCTGAGCAGCGGCCAGGTCCAGGTGGCGGCCGCCGCGGCCTCCGACCAGGCGACCCAGGCCGGCGGCGCCCAGGCCGGGCGGGCCGCGAGCGACGCGGTCACCCAGGTCGGCACCGCGGCCTACGTCGACGCCCTCAACACGGTGCTGCTCATCGGCGCCGTGCTGTGCCTGGTCTGCGCGGTGGTGAGCCTGGTGCTGATCCGCCAGCGCGACTTCGACGCGGGCGGTCGCTACCAGCAGGCCGGCCTCGACGCCGACGAGCCGCCGCGCCACGTCGACCCCGACGCCGAGGAGCCCCCGCTCGCCGACGGCGTCCCCGCGGGCGGCGCGCACGCCGCCCCCCGCCCGCGACACGACGCCGAGGAGCCCCGCGCGACGTAGAGTCGCGGAGGTGCCCCGACCCAACCCGCTGCTGCGCTTCTTCCGCCATCACGAGGGTCCACGCATCCACAAGTGGATCCACTACTTCGAGATCTACCACCGCCACTTCGCCCGGTTCCGCTCCGAGCCGGCGACGATCCTCGAGTTCGGCGTCAACCAGGGCGGGTCGCTGGCGATGTGGCAGCACTACTTCCACGACGACTCCACGATCATCGGCGTCGACATCGACGAGCGGTGCCGGCAGTTCGCCGGCGGCAACGTGACGGTCGAGATCGGCGACCAGGAGGACCGCGAGTTCCTCCGCTCGCTGGCCGAGAAGCACGGCCCCTTCGACGTCGTCATCGAGGACGGCGGCCACCAGATGGGCCAGCAGATCGCGACGTTCGAGGAGATCTACCCCGCGATGTCGGAGGACGGGTGCTTCCTCATCGAGGACCTCCACACCAGCTACTGGCCGCGCTACCAGGGCGGGCTGGGCCGTGAGGGCACCTTCATCGAGTACGCCAAGCGGCTCAGCGACCAGCTCCACGCGTGGCACTCCAAGCAGGACGACTTCGTGGTCGACACCTTCACCAGGACCACACGCTCGATGCACTTCTACGACAGCGTCATCGTCTTCGAGCGCGGCACGGTCACCCCGCCCCGCTCCCGCAAGCGCGGCTACGACTCCTTCGACCTGCGCGACAGGAGCGGCGACGGGCGATGAGCCGTACGACGACCGGGCCACTCGGCGGCGAGGGGGTAGCGCCTCACGACGACCGTGGGCAGCGGCGGGAGACGACGCTCAGGGCTCGAGCGTGTAGCCCAGCCCGGCGGTGGTGATGAGGTGCCGCGGGGCCGACGGGTCCTCCTCGAGCTTGCGGCGCAGCTGGGCGGCGTAGACCCGCAGGTAGTGCGTCTCGTGCTCGTACGCCGGGCCCCACACCTCGCGCAGCACCTGCGCGCGCGGCACGAGCCGGCCGAGGTTGCGGGTGAGCAGCTCGAGGAACGACCACTCGGTCGGGGTCAGCCGGACGTCGACGCCGCCGCGCGCGACCCGCTTGCGGGCCAGGTCGATGGTGAGGTCGCCGACCACGACGACGCTCTCGGTGGGTGCGGCCTCCTGCGAGCGTCGTACGGCGGCGCGCAGGCGGGCCATCAGCTCGTTCATCGCGAAGGGCTTGGTGACGTAGTCGTCGGCGCCCAGGTCGAGGGCCTCGACCTTGTCCTCGCCGTGCTGGCGCGCCGAGAGCACGACGATCGGGACGGTGGTCCAGCCGCGCAGCCCGGCGATCACCTCGGCGCCGTCCATGTCGGGCAGGCCGAGGTCGAGCACGACGACGTCGGGGTGCTCGGTCGCTGCGGCGTCGAGCGCGGAGCGGCCGTCGGCGGCGGTGACGACCTCCCAGCCGTGGGCGCGCAGGTTGATGGCCAGGGCCCGGGCCAGCGCGGGCTCGTCGTCGACGACGAGCACCTTGTGGGCGGCTACGGAGGTCATGGTGCTGATCCTCGTGGCAGCGACACCACCATGGTGAGCCCGCCGCCCGGGGTGTCCTCGGCCGACAGGTCGCCGCCGAGGGCTGCGGTGAGGCCCTGGGCCACGGCCAGGCCGAGGCCCAGGCCGCCGGGGGTGGTGTCGGTGAGCCGCTGGAACGGCTCGAACATCCGCTCCCGCTGCTCCGCGGGTACGCCGGGCCCCCGGTCGACCACCATCACCTCGACGCGTTCGGGCAGCACGTGCGCGAGCACGCGGACCGGTGCGTCGGTGGTCGCGGCCGAGGCGCGCACGGCGTTGGAGACCAGGTTGGCCACGACCCGCTCGAGCAGCCCGGCGTCGGTGTGCACGACCGGCGCGGGCTCGACGACGTCGAGCACGACGGCGCCGGGGGGCTGGCCGGCCAGGGCCAGCGGGAGGACCTCGTCGAGGCTGCGGTCGCGCAGGACGGGCTTGACCAGCCCGCTCTGCAGGCGCGAGAGGTCGAGCAGGTTGTCGATGAGGCCCTCGAGCTGGTCGGTGGAGGAGTCGAGCGCCTCGTGCAGGGTGACCCGGTCGGCAGCGTCGAGCCCGCCGCTGGCCAGGCCGCTGACCAGCCCGTCGACCGAGGCGCGCATGGTCGCCAGAGGAGTACGCAGGTCGTGCGACACCGCGCGCAGCAGCGCCGTGCTGGTCGCCTCGGCGCTCTCGAGGGCGGCGGCACGCTGCTCGCGCTCGCGCAGCCGGCGGTACTCGAGCACCAGGCTGGTCTGCACCGCGAACGCCTCGAGGACCTTCTGGTCGGTGGCCCGCAGGGTCTCCCCGCGCAGGCACAGCACCCGGTCGTCGTCGACGCGGACCCGGGTGTCGCCCGCCTCGGGGGTGCAGGCGTGGTCGGGCCCCGCGTGCGCCACGACCTCCCAGCCCCGCGCGTCGCGGGCCAGCAGCGAGACCGACACCTGGCCGAAGACCTCGCGGACCCGCTCGACGATGGCCTCGGCGGTGTCCTGCCCGGTGAGCACCGAGCGCGACAGCGAGCTCATCGTGGCGGCCTCGGTGCGGGCGCGCACCGCGTCGCCGGCGCGGCGCGAGGCGCGGTCGACGACGGTGGCGACCCCGGCGGCCACGGCGACGTAGACGAACAGCGAGAGCACGTTGGCCGGCTCGGCGACCGTGAGCCGACCGGTCGGCGGGGTGAAGAAGTAGTTGAGGGTGAAGAAGCTGACCACGGCGGCGACCAACGCCGGCAGCAGCCCGCCGACCAGGGCGACGCCGACCGTGCCGGCCAGCAGCAGCATCTCGGCCAACGGCAGCTGGTCGGTCTCCTGGAAGGCCTGGAGCACCCAGGTGAGCACCACCGGCATCACCACGGCGCCCACCCAGCCCGTGACCTGGCGCCCGGTGCTCAGGGGCGAGAGCAGCGAGGGCCGACGCGTGCCGCGCGAGGCCTGGTCGTGGGTGACGAGGTGGACGTCGACCGCCCCGGCGAGCGAGGCGATGCGGTCGCCCGTCGTACCGGTGAAGAGGCGGCGGAACCGGCCGTGGCGGGAGACGCCGACCACGACCATCGTCGCGTTGGACGCGGTCGCGAAGTCGACGACCGCGGCGGCGACGTCCTCCCCGGCGACCGAGTGGAAGGTGCCGCCGAGGGAGGCGACGAGCTGCTGGGCCCGGGCGATCCGGCCCTCGTCGGGGTTGCGCAGGCCGTCGGAGGCGATCACGTGCACGGCCAGCAGCTCGGAGCCGGCGGCGCGCTGGGCCAGCCGGGCACCGCGCCGCAGCAGCGTCTCGCTCTCGGCGCCGCCGGTGACCGCGACGACGATGCGTTCCTTGGTGGGCCAGGGGTGGGCGATCGAGTGGGCCCGGCGGTAGTCGCCGAGCGCGTCGTCGACCCGGTCGGCCAGCCACAGCAGCGCGAGCTCGCGCAGGGCGGTGAGGTTGCCGACCCGGAAGTAGGACGTGAGCGAGGCGTCGATCCGCTCGGGCCGGTAGATGTTGCCGTGGGCCATCCGGCGTCGCAGGGCCTCGGGCGACATGTCGACGAGCTGGATCTGCTCGGCGGTGCGGACCACCTCGTCGGGGACCGTCTCGCGCTGGCGCACCCCGGTGATGCGCTCGACCTCGTCGTTGAGCGACTCGAGGTGCTGGATGTTGACGGTGGTGATGACGTCGATGCCGGCGTCGAGCAGCTCGGCGACGTCGGCGGCCCGCTTGTCGTGGCGGCTGCCGGGCACGTTGGTGTGGGCCAGCTCGTCGACCAGCACGACGGCCGGGCGTCGGGCCAGGATCGCGTCGGTGTCCATCTCGGTGAAGACCGACCCGCGGTGCTCCACCTCGCGCCGCGGCACGACCTCGAGCCCCTCGACCATCTGGGCGGTGTGCTGCCGGTCGTGGGTCTCGACGTACCCGACGACCACGTCGGTGCCCCGCTCGGCACGACGCCGCGCCTCCCCGAGCATCGCGTAGGTCTTGCCGACCCCGGGAGCCGCGCCGAGGTAGACCGTCAACCGGCCCCGCCGCACGTCAGTCACGACCTAGATCCTCCCCCACCACACGGTGGTCGAGGTGCGAGGAGCCCTGGCGACGAGCCCTTCGAGGCTCGCAAGCTCGCACCTCAGGAACCACCTCGAGACCTCCGCAGCGGCGAGTCAGGTCGAGCGGCACGTGCGGTGGTCTCGAGGCTCGCTGCGCTCGCACCTCGACCACCGTGTGGGTGCGGTCGGTCACCGGGCGGCCTGACGCACCGCGATGTTGAGCAGCAACACGTTGACGCGCGGCTCCCCGAGCACGCCGAGGGTCCGGCCGCTCGTGGCCTCCTCGACCAGCCGACGTACGGCGTCCTCCGACAGCCCGTTGGCGCGCGCGACCCGCGGCACCTGCAGGGCGGCGTAGGCCCGGGAGATGTCGGGGTCGAGGCCCGAGGCCGACGCGGTGACGGCGTCCGGGGGGACCTGGCTGACCGGGACGCCCTCGCGCTCGGCGACCTCGACCTGCCGCTCCTCGATCGCCGCGACCAGGTCGGGGCTCTCGGGACCGAGGTTGGAGCCGGCGGAGGCCAGCGGGTCGTAGCCGTCGCCGGCGGCCGACGGACGGGGCTGGAACAGCGCGGGGTCGTCGACCAGCTGGCCGAGCAGCTCGGAGCCGACGGCCTGGTCGGGGTCGGTGGTGTGGGCGCCGGTGTCGGTGACCAGCGAGCCGTTGGCCCGCCACGGCACGACGGCCTGGGCGAACCCCGTCACCAGCAACGGGTAGAGCACGCCGAGCACCAGGGTGGCGGCGACCATCACCCGCAGCCCGGCGAGGCTGAAGCGGAAGAGTGCGTAGAGGTCCTTCATGGTTGTCCTTGCCTCACAGACCGGGGATGAGCGAGATGACGAGGTCGATCAGCTTGATGCCGACGAACGGCGCGATCAGCCCGCCGACCCCGTAGACGAGCAGGTTGCGCTGCAGCAGGTCGCTGGCCGAGGCGGGACGGTAGGCGACGCCGCGCAGGGCCAGGGGGATCAGCGCGATGATCACCAGCGCGTTGAAGACGACGGCGGAGAGGATCGCGGAGTCGGGGTCGAGCCGCATGACGTTGAGGACCTTCAGGTCCGGGAAGGCGACGACGAACATCGCCGGCAGGATCGCGAAGTACTTGGCGACGTCGTTGGCCACCGAGAACGTCGTCAGCGCGCCACGCGTGATGAGCAGCTGCTTGCCGATCTCGACGACGTCGATCAGCTTGGTCGGGTCGGAGTCAAGGTCGACCATGTTGCCGGCCTCCTTGGCCGCGGTCGTGCCGGTGTTCATCGCGACCCCGACGTCGGCCTGCGCGAGGGCGGGCGCGTCGTTGGTGCCGTCGCCGCACATGGCGACCATCCGGCCGCCCTCCTGCTCCTTGCGGATCAGGGCCAGCTTGTCCTCGGGCGTGGCCTCGGCCAGGACGTCGTCGACGCCGGCCTCCTGCGCGATGGCCGCGGCGGTGATCGCGTTGTCGCCGGTGATCATCACGGTGCGGATGCCCATGGTGCGCAGCTCCTCGAAGCGCTCCCTGATGCCCGCCTTCACGACGTCCTTGAGGTGGATGACCCCCAGCAGGCGTGCGGGCTCGGAGCCGCGCTGCTCGGCGACCACCAGGGGCGTGCCGCCGCTCTCGCTGACGTGGCGCACGTGGGCCTCGATCTCGGCCACGGAGGGGTGGTCGGCCGGCGAACCGGTCGAGGCCACCCACTGGGCGACGGCCGATCCGGCGCCCTTGCGCAGGCTGCGGCCGGGGAGGTCGAGCCCGCTCATCCGGGTCATCGCCGAGAACTCGACGAACGACGCGCCCCCGGGCGTCTCGACGGCGCCGCCGACGAGGTCCACGATGCTGCGGCCCTCGGGCGTCTCGTCGGCCAGCGAGGAGAGCAGGGCGGCCTCGGCGAGCTCGTCGTCGGAGACTCCCGCCACCGCGAGCAGCTCGGAGGCCTGGCGGTTGCCGTAGGTGATCGTGCCGGTCTTGTCGAGCAGCAGGACGTCGACGTCGCCGGCGGCCTCGACGGCACGGCCCGACATGGCCAGCACGTTGCGGCGTACGAGCCTGTCCATGCCGGCGATGCCGATGGCCGAGAGCAGTGCTCCGATCGTGGTCGGGATCAGGCAGACCAGCAGCGCGACCAGCACGATGACGTCCTGGTGGGCGCCGCTGTAGTCGGCGAGGTAGTAGAGCGTGCCGCAGACGACCACGAAGATCGCCGTCAGCGAGCTGAGCAACACGTTGAGGGCCAGCTCGTTGGGCGTGCGCTGGCGCTCGGACCCCTCGACCAGGGCGATCATCCGGTCGACGAACGAGTGGCCGGGCTCGGAGGTGATGCGTACGACGATCCGGTCCGACAGCACGATCGTGCCGCCGGTGACCGCGCTGCGGTCGCCCCCGGACTCGCGGATGACGGGCGCCGACTCGCCGGTGACGGCCGACTCGTCGACCGAGGCGACGCCCTCGACGACGTCGCCGTCGCCGGGGATCCGCTCGCCGGCGGTGACCTCGACCAGGTCACCCGCCCGCAGGGCGGTGGACGGCACCTGCTCCAGCGCGCCCGACGGCGTACGCCGGTGGGCCGGGGTCTCGGTCTGGAGCTCGCGCAGGCTGGCGGCCTGGGCCTTGCCGCGGCCCTCGGCGACCGACTCGGCGAGCGTGCCGAAGACGACGGTCAGCCACAGCCACACCGTCACCAGCCAGCCGAAGACGCTGGGGTCGACGATCGACAGCACGGTCGTGGCGGCCGCGCCGAGCTCGACCACGAGCATCACCGGGGTGGCGAGCAGCTCACGCGGGTCGAGCTTGCGGAAGGCGCCGGGCAGCGCCTCGGTGACCTGCGCGAGGGTGAGGACCCCGGACTTCTGGGGCTTCTCGTGGTGGTGGTGCGGGGGCGTCTCCGGCGACGGGGACGCTACCTGGGTCTGGGTCATGACAGGGACTCCACGATCGGGCCGAGGGCGAGCACCGGCACGTAGGTCAGGCCGACCACGACCAGGGCGACGCCGGTGAGGAGGACGACGAACAGCGGGCGGTGGGTGGGCAGCGTGCCGGCCCCCGCGGGGACAGGCTGCTGGGTGGAGAACCGTCCGGCCAGCGCCAGGACGAGCACCATGGGGACGAACCGGCCCAGCAACATGCAGGTGCCGAGCAGGGTGTTCCAGAACGGCGTGCCCGAGGTGAGCCCCCCGAAGGCGCTGCCGTTGTTGTTGGAGGCCGAGGTGACGGCGTACACCGCCTCGGACAGGCCGTGCGGGCCGCTCTCCTGCAGACCGGCGAGTCCGTCGGCGGCGGTCAGCGCGACCGCGCTGCCGACCAGCACGAGCACCGGGGTGGTCAGCACGTAGAGCGCGACCAGGACGATCTCCTTCTGGCCGATCTTCTTGCCGAGGTACTCCGGGGTGCGGCCGACCATCAGGCCGCTGAGGAACACCGTGACGACGGCGAGCATGAGCATCCCGTAGAGACCCGAGCCGACCCCACCGGGGGCGATCTCGCCCAGCATCATGTTGAACATCGCCACGCCGCCGCCGGGGGCGGTCAGGGAGTCGTGCATCGAGTTGACCGCGCCGGTCGACGTTCCCGTCGTGGCGGCGGCGAACAGCGCGGAGGCAGCCGTGCCGAAGCGTTGCTCCTTGCCCTCCATCGCCCCGCCCGCGAGCTGAGGTGCGGTGCCGGGCCCGGCCATCTCGGCCCAGGTGATCAGCGCGACCGAGAGCGCGAGCAGGATGCCCATCACCGACAGGACGGCGATGCCCTGGCGGCGGTCGCCCACGATGAGGCCGAAGGCCCAGGCCATCGCGAAGGGGACGAGCAGGATCAGGTAGATCTCCAGGAGGTTGGACAGCGCCGTGGGGTTCTCGAACGGGTGCGCCGAGTTGGCGTTGTAGAAGCCGCCGCCGTTGGTACCGAGCTCCTTGATCGCCTCCTGGCTGGCCACGGGCCCGCCGGTGATCGTCTGGTTGCCACCGGTGAGGGTGGTGACCAGGTGCGAGTCGGAGAGGTTCTGCACGACGCCCAGCACCACGAGCACCAGGGCGGCGAGCAGGGCGATCGGCAGCAGCACGCGGACGACGGTGCGCACGAGGTCGGCCCAGAAGTTGCCGACCCGGCCGTCCCCGCCTGCGTCCCCGCGCCGGGCGAGGCCCCGGGCGAACGCCGCCGCGACGGCCATCCCGACCCCGGCGGACAGGAAGTTCTGCACGGTCAGGCCGCTGGCCTGCATGAGGTGGCCGAGCGCGGCCTCGCCGGAGTACCACTGCCAGTTGGTGTTGGTCACGAAGCTGACGGCGGTGTTCCACGCACCGTCGGCCGGCAGGGCCCCGAAGCCGAGGGAGAGCGGGAGGTGCTGCTGGAGCCGCCCGAAGGCGTAGAGCACCAGGATGCCGACCATCGAGAAGCCCAGCACCGCCAGGGCGTAGGTCCGCCAGTGCTGGTCGGCGTCGGGGTCGACCCGCAGCACGCGGTAGGTCACCCGCTCGGCGCCCAGGTGGCGCTCGGAGGTGTAGAGGTGGGCCAGCCACCGGCCGAGCAGCGGCACGGTCAGGCCGAGCAGGACGAGGAGCGCAGCGATCTGGCCCAGCGCGGGCGCGAGCTCACTCACGGTCGAGGAGTCCGATCAACAGCGTCAGGAGCACGAAGGCTCCGACGGTGATCAGCAGGTAGAGGACGTCGTTCACGAGATCCATCGGACCCCCGGCGGGCGTTGGGCCCGCACCGTCCTGACGGTTCCTTGACGGTGTGGCCCCACGCCCTGACGCAATCCTTCCGCGGTCGTCCGGCGTCAAGAAGGCATCAAGACCCTTGACCCGCATCAGGGCGGGGGAGCCTGATGGACGCATGCGCCCGCCATCGACCGGTCTGCCCGTGCTGATGGGCGTCAGCCTGTTCGGCCCCCTGATCCTGTGCGCGCTGGTCTACCCCGCGCGGGAGTCGGTCAGCGACGCCAACGCCGTGCTGCTGCTCGTGCTCCTGGTCGTCGGCGTCGCCGCAGCCGGACGTCGCTCCGCCGGTCTCGTCGCGGCGCTGTCGAGCGCGGCGTGGTTCGACTTCTTCCTCACCGAGCCCTACCTGACCTTCACGATCCGCGACCGCGACGACGTCGAGACCGCCGTGCTGCTCACGCTCGTCGGCGTCGGGGTCACCGAGATCGCGCTCTGGGGCATCCGGCAGCGCGCGCGGGCCTCCGGCCGCGCCGGCTATCTCGACGGACTGGTCGCCGCGGCCGCCATGGCCGCGGACGGCGACGTCCCGCCCGCCGGTCTGGTCGACTTCGTGGGCCGTCAGATCACCGACGTCCTCGACATCGACTCCTGCACGTTCCGGACGGGGGGGCCGGCCGGGCACCCGCGCCTGCACGGTGACGGGAGGGTGACCTACGAGGGCCGCGAGATCGACGTGGACCGGGCCGGCCTGCCGACCTGGGACGTCGTCGAGCTGGCCGTGCAGTCGGCGGGCGCGGTGCAGGGCACGTTCGCCCTCACCAGCGCGAGTCGCCGGCGCTGGCCGACGCTGGAGCAGCGGCTGGTCGCGGTGACCCTGGCCGAGCAGGTCGGCTCGGCCCTCGCGCGTCCCACCGCGCCCCCGGCCTGAACGGATCGCGTCAGGACCGGACAGTCGGCCGTCAAGACCGCGTCAGGACGCCGCCGCAGACGGCCCGGCGGGTGTTGCCTGGAGCCATGACCGCTCACCAGCCCGCAGGACCCGCGCCCCATCGTCACGACGCCCCGGTGCCCCAGGGCGCCTGGCTGCTGGCGGCGGCCGGCTCCTGCGCCGCCGGCCTCGCCCTGGCGATGCGGGTGCTGGTCGGCGGCTGAACAGTGATGCACGTGATGCGCCGCTCACGATGCTAGGATCATCACGTGCGGACCACGGTCTCGATCGACGACCACCTCCTCGAGCTCGTCAAGCAGCGAGCGCGGGCCCAGGACCGCACCTTGGGTGACGTGCTGGAGGACTCCCTCCGGCACTACCTCGCGCTGCCTGCGGCCCGGCCCGGGCCGCCGCTTCCCGTCTTCGGACGCGGCGGTGGGGTGCATCCGGGCATCGACGAGTCGAGCAACGCCTCGCTGCTCGAGGCCGCTGACGGCCCGGTCGCGCTCGACGGTGACCTGGCGTGAACGTCCTCGACGTCAACGTCCTGCTGGCGCTGTTCCGACCCGACCACGTCCACCACGACAGAGCCGTGCAGTGGTGGGAGGCGTCGGTGGCAGCGGGCGAGGCGTTCACCGTCCCCGACATCGTGTGGGTCGGCTTCTTCAGGTTGGTGACCAACCGCCGCGTCTACACGGTGCCGGCTTCGTTCGACGAGGCGTGCGAGTTCTTCGACGCGGTCAACGGCCAGGACCTCTCGCTGCGCTTCACCGGCGATGCGCGTCTGGTGCCCGAGTTCCTGAGGCTCGGGCGCGTGAGCGCGGTCCGCGGTGACCTCGTCACCGATGCGTTCATCGCAGCGACCGCCGTCGTCTACGGCGGCAGCGTGGTGACCTTCGATCGCGACTTCCGCAAGCTCGACGGGGTGCGTGTGGTCGAGCCCGGGTGAGCCCGGCCGCGACGAGATCGTCGCGACAGACAACCAGCGGCCCCGGTGGGCGTCCTACTGGGCATGACCACCACTTCGGACCTCTCGGGCCTGACGGGCCGCTCGGGGGCGCGCTCGCTCGACCCGGGTGACCTCGCAGAGCTCTACGCCGCGCACCGGCTCTCGCTCGTGCGCCTGGCGCTGCTGCTCGTCGACGACCGCGCCTGCGCCGAGGACGTCGTGCAGGACGCCTTCGCCTCCCTCGCCGCACGCCTGCACAAGCTCCGCGACCCCCACGCCGCGCTGGGCTACCTGCGCACCTCGGTGGTCAACGGGTCCCGCTCGACCCTGCGCCGCCGGCGTACGGCGCGGGCCTACGTACCGCCGGCCGAGACCGAGCCGCCGGGCCCCGACGACCGTGCCGTGCTCGCCGAGGAGCACCGCGAGGTGCTCGCGGGCCTCGACCGGCTCGCACCCCGCCAGCGCGAGGTGCTGGTGCTGCGCTACTGGTCGGGCCTGTCGGAGGCCGAGATCGCCGAGGCCTGCGGGATCTCCCGCGGGTCGGTCAAGTCCACCGCCTCCCGCGCGCTCGACGCGCTGGAGCAGATCCTGAAGGGAGAGGGCCGATGAACGCCCTCGAGACCCGCCTCGCCGAGGCCCTCACCGCGCGTGCCGACCAGCTCGAGGCCTCCGACCTGGCTCCGGCGGCGCCCCCGGCGGTCGTCACGCCGCTGCGCCGTCGCCGTCCGGTCGTGGCCGGGGTCGCCGCGGCCGCCCTCGTGGCCGCCGCCGCGGTGGTGGCCGTCGCGGTCAGCAGCGACGACCCGACCTCCCGCAGCCAGGGACCCGGCTACGCCGGCCCGAGCGCCACGGCGACGGACCCGGACCCGACGGTCCCGACGACCGCGCCGGCCCCACCGACCCGACCGTCCGGGGGTGCGCGGGGGCTGTTCGTCGAGGACGACCCGCAGTACGCCGAGCCCGGCACCACGGTGACCTACGACGACGGCACCTCCGCCGTGGTCTCGGCCGACTCCTCCACGCTGACCCTCACCGACGAGGAGCAGAACACCTTCAGCGCCGCGCTCGAGGTCGCGCCGGACGGCTCGCCCAACCTCCTCTCACGGGTCCAGCTGCAGCTCGGCCAGGCGGGCACCGGGCTGGTGGTCCGCTACGGCAGCGAGTACGCCCACCTCACCGTGCTCAACCTGCGCTCCGGGGTGCTCACGCCGGCCGCCGTCACCGGGGGCGTGCCCCTGGGCAACGGCTTCACCGAGGGGGACCAGGCCTACTACACCTGGTTGAGCTCGGGGTCCCTGCGGACCCGGGTGTCGGTCGGCACGCCCGACGAGCAGCGCTACGACGTCTACACCTGGGAGCTCACGGGCCCCGGCGAGGGCGGCGGTCAGCCGGACAGCGACGTCGTCGACCTCGTGCCGGTCGACAACGGCACCTACTGCCTCGACGGCGCGGCCGGCACGGCCCGGCGCTGCGGCGGCTCGGACTCGGCCTCCGGCTCGGCGGGTGGTGCCGAGCTGCTGCCCGAGGACGAGGTGGACCAGGTCGAGGCCGGTACGTCGGCCACCTTCGCCGACGGCTCCGTCGGCGACCTGGTGCCCACGGGCGGGGGGTTCGACCTCGAGGTCACCATCGACGGGGTCGCGCTGCGGACCGGGATCTCGCGGGTCTACGCCCCTCGGCTCGACACGCAGGTGCTGCGCGTGGGCGACGCCCTCGGCTACCTGGTCCGCGAGGAGAGCGGCGACTCCGAGGAGCTGCGGGTCTTCGTGATCAGCGGGGGCGACCTGGTGCCGGCCGGCGTCACGGGGGACGTGCCGTTCGCCAACGGCTTCCTCGAGGACGGCTCACGGATCCGTACCTACCCCGCGGGCGGCGGCACCGCGCTCTACACCGCGATCTACGCCGACGCCTTCGGCGACGGCCCGCCGGTCGCGGTCTACTCGTGGGACCTGCTGGCCCCGCAGGCCGAGCTGCGACCGACGAGGATCGGCTAGGCGGTGCTGGGGGCCAGGAACGCGCGCAGGGCGGCCAGGGTCTCGGCCGGCGCCTCCTCGGGGAGGAAGTGCCCGCCGGGCACCGGCCGCCCGCTCACGAGGTCGGGGCGCTCGGCGTACTCCCGCCAGACCGCGAGCGGGTCGTAGGCCAGGCCGACGAAGCCCGCGTCGCCCCACAGCACCAGCAGCGGGCAGCTGACCCGTCGCCCGGCTGCGAAGTCGGCCTCGTCGTCGACGAGGTCGATCGTGGCGCCTGCGCGGTAGTCCTCGGTGGAGCCGCGGATGCCGTCGGGGTCGTAGCAGGCGACGTACTCACGCACGGCCGCCTCGTCGAAGACCGCGCCGGGGCCCGACCACTGGTCGAGCTTGGTGCGCAACCAGTGCTCGGGTGCGCCGCCGATGAGCACCTCGGGCAGGTCGGTCTCCTGGGCCAGGAAGAACCAGTGGTCGTAGACGCGGGCGAGCAGCAGGTCGACGTGGCCGAGCACGTGGCGCGTCGGCACGATGTCGATCACCGCGGCCCGGGTGACCGCCTCGGGGTGGTCGAGCAGCATCCGGTGGGTCACCCGCGCGCCGCGGTCGTGCCCGACCACGGCGTACCGCTCGTGGCCGAGGGCGCGCATCAGCCCCGCCTGGTCGGCCGCCATCGCCCGCTTGCCGTACGACGCGTGGTCGGCCGTCGAGGCCGGCCGGTCGGAGCGGCCGTAGCCGCGCAGGTCGGCGGCCACCACGGTGTGGGTCTCGGCCAGCCCCGGCGCGACGAGGTGCCACATCGCCGAGGTCTGCGGGTAGCCGTGCAGCAGCAGCACCGGCGGGCCCGACCCGCCGACGCGCGCACGGATGCGGACGCCGTCGACCTCGACGTCGACCTCGTCGAAGCCCTCGAACCCGGCGACCGCGTCGGCCACCGGTCAGCCCTTCATCAGCTCGGCGCCCATCGCCGCGATGACCGCCTCGAGCCCCTTGACCGGTCGCACCATCACCGTGAACGACGTCAGCCGTCCGTCGGCGCCCCAGCGCATCATGTCGACGCCGTGCACCACCTTGCCGCTGACCTCGCACTCGAACTCCAGCACCGCGGAGCCGCCGTCGTCACCGCCGGCGTACCACTCGTCGAGGTAGTGCAGCGTCGGCCCGAGCACGACCATCGCCGCGCGCAGGTAGGCCGTCGTCACCGCCTTGCCCTCCTGCGGCGTGTGCACGGCGGGGGAGCGGAAGACGCAGTCGTCGGCGAGCAGCGCGTCGAGCCCGGCCGGGTCGCGGGTCCGGGCGATGTCGTGCCAGGCGAGCACGGGGGCGGGGGTCGTCATGGACCCAGTCAACCGCGTCGGGCGCTCGCACGGTGTCAGGATGCGGCGCCCGGCCGTGAAGGACCCGTCAAGAGCCGCGGGTGACGGCGTCCGTCGGTCCTAGAACTGATCCATGACCCTCCTTGTCCCCGCCCCGCGCCTCGTCCCGCCCCACCAGGAGCTGCTCGACGCCCTGGCGACCGCCCTCGGCGACGTCGTACGCGCCTCGCTCGACCTCGACCGCGACGCCGCGAGGCGCGTGCTCCGCGACGGCGGGCACCGCCAGGCCCTCGTCACGGCCGCCCAGGAGCAGGCCCGCCGAGAGATCGTCGGCTCGACGCTCGCCCGTCGACCGGCCGCCCAACGGCTGCTGCTCGTCGCCGACGTCGCGCGAGCCTGCCGACTCGTCGACCACCTCGCGCGGCTCGTGCTCACCGGCTGCCTCGACACCGGGTGGGGTGTCGCCCACACCGAGGCCCTGGTGCTCCTCGCCCGGTTCGGTGAGGAGCGCCTGCACCAGCTGGCCGCGGCCCCGGCCGGGCCGGGCCTGGACCGCGAGTTCGTCCGGTGCGGCCACTGCCTGCTCGACGCGGCCGAGCGCCTCGCGACCTCCAGGCCGGGAAGCCGGTCCGACGGCCCGGCCCTCGCCTGCTGCGCCGCGCTCGTCGACACGGTGCTCCAGGCCTCACGTCACGCCCTGCGCGCGGCCGCCTAGAGGCGGGCGCCCGGACGGGGCGCACCTCGCTCAGGCCGTGAACGCCAGCGACACCTGGATGACGCCCGCGACCAGCGTGAGAGCCCCGATGCCCAGCAGCACGTGGGTCAGGGCCGCGCGCCGGAACAGCGTCGCGATGCCGCCGAAGAACAGCGTCAGCGCGAGCAGCACCGTGGCGAGCTCGAACTTGTCGCCCTTGTCGTCGGCGGCGGACCCCTCGGTGTAGGCCTTCTTGGAGTCGGCGGCGTAGGACTCGCCCTCGGCGAAGTCGGCGACGACGTAGGGGTTGCCCTCGACGTCGTCGAACGGCGTCTGGGCGCCGTCCTCGGGCTGCTCGGACCACCACGCGAGTGCGTCCTGGAGCTCGGGCCGCATCAGCGTCTGCAGGTACGCCGCGAGGTCCGGGTCGGTCTGGCTGGCGGTCGCGAACTGGGTGAAGATCGCCTGGTCCCCGGCCAGGACCTGGTTGCCCTGCTGGTAGAAGAAGTTGGACTCGTTGAGCGCCGCGTTCGACTTCGTGTAGCCCTGCAGGGCCTCCCCGTCGGTGAGGGCCGCCTGCCAGGCCGACAGCGCGGTCAGCGTGGCGGCGATGCCGAGCAGGATGGCGGCGACGATGGTCTGCCAACCGTCGGCCTTGTCCTCGGGGGTGTCGACGAACGCGTCGGTCATGGGGGTCCTCCTCGGGGTGGGTAGCACGTCAGGCACCCCCCGAGGGGCCGGCGCAGAAACTAGCGCCACGGCGACCCCCACGGGTCCCGAATCGGACGAACCCGGGCCCCTGGACCAGACCGCCCGGCCGTCGCTCAGCGCGGGACGCGCACCAGCAGCCGGCCGTGGATGCACTCCATGTGCAGCTCGCGGCCGGGGCCGATGGAGTCGCCGTCGAGCTGGCGCGGGGTGTCGACCGCGGCGCGGATCGAGACGGTGCGCCCGGTCATCCGGTTGATGGTGTCGTCGGTGCGCGAGCGCTTGGCGAGCACGCGCAGGGCGACGGGGATCCACGACAGGAAGCGCCGCGGGTAGATCAGCACGACGTCGAGCTGGCCGTCGTCGATGGCGGCGTCGGGCAGCAGCGGCATCCCGGCCTGCAGGTAGCCGACGTTGCCGACCACGACCGTGCGGGCCCGGTGCTTGGTGTAGTCGCCGCCGTCGATCGAGATCTCGACCTTGGTCACCGGGAACATCAGCGACTTCAGGGCCGACAGCACGTAGGCCAGCCAGCCGACCTTCTTCTTGATGTCCTCGTTGACGCCCTCCATGATCGCGGCGTCGAAGCCCATGCCGGCCATCACCATGAAGTGGCTCTCGAACTGCGCGGGGGCCTCGTCGGAGGGCTCGCCGTGCGGGTCGGCGGCCGGCTTGTCACCGCGTACGGCGACCATGTCGATCGCGCGGTCCTGCCCGGTGAGCGCGATGTCGATCGCGGCGCGGATGTAGAGCGGGATGTCGAGGTTGCGGGCCAGCAGGTTGCCGGTGCCGGCGGGGATGATGCCGACCGGGATGCCGGTGCCGGCGAGCTCGGCGGCCACCTCGCGCACGGTGCCGTCACCGCCGCACACGATCACGAGGTCGGCGCCGGCCACGGAGGCCTCCTCGGCCTGGCCGGTGCCGGAGTCCTCGGGGGTGGTGAGGTGCCAGGTGGGGTCCTGCCACCCGGCCTCACGGGCCATCGAGGTGACGATCGACTTGAAGGCGTCGACGTCCTCGACCTTGATCGGGTTGAGCACCACGGCCAGCCGCCGTTCCGACGGCAGCGGCTGGGGGAGGGGCTCGCTCTTGAGGGCGTGGCTGCGCG
>CALRVO020000017.1:0-16705 GCA_943371595.1 Sphingomonas paucimobilis | reverse complement strand
CGAGGCCATCGCCATGATCGGCGACCTCAGCACCGACGGCGGCACCACCGCCGTCAAGCTCGACCCCGACACCCTCGCGGCCCTCGAGGGCCTCAAGGTGGCGCCCGGCACGTTCGGCACCGCCAAGCTCGAGGACGGCTCCATCATCTTCCCCATCACCGGTGGCAACGTGACGGTGTTCGAGAAGGACGCCGTGCCGCGCTACGTCGTCGGCCAGGTCCAGCACGAGGGCTCCGGCCTGTCGCTGACCGCCGGTGGCACCGAGGTCGTCGTCGGCAACTTCAACGTCGACCCCACCGTCTCGCTGGTCTACGGCGACGTGGCCGTCAACAAGAAGGTCGTCGCCACCAGCATCCCGCTCCTCAACCTCGACGGTCGCACCCTGATGACCCCGACCTTCAACGACGGCAAGGCCGTGCTCGAGGGCTCCGGCGTGTACCTGAGCGCGGGCGCGGCGAAGCTGCTCAACGACACCTTCGGCACCAAGGCGCTCAGCGACGCCACCAAGATCGGCGTCGCCAAGATCACCGCCAACATCCCCGCCTCCTCGTAGTACCTCGTAGACCCTCGCCCCGCTGCCTAGGGGAGGCGGGGCGCGCGTGTGGCCCGTGACGTGACGTCACGGGCCACACGTCGTGAGGGGCTGTCCCGAGGCCCGACGGACGACCTCGTCCGGCGTCTCGTCCACCATCCGGGCACGTTGCTGCGCGCCGGTCCCCGGGGTCGGGCTATGGTGGAGCGGTCATGACGAGCCGACTCCTCCTCCTTAGCCGCCGCAGCGAGGTCTGAACCGCCGACCTCCTCGCTGCGGAGAGCGTGCTGTGCCGGCGAACCGCCCCAGCCCCAGCAGGAGAAGATCGTGACCAGCACCGACCACCACACCGGCGTCCACCACACCGGCGCACAGCAGAGCAGCGGGATGCCGCACCAGCGCTACGAGCCGTTCATCCCGGTCGACCTCGTCGACCGCACCTGGCCGGCCAAGCGCATCGACAAGGCCCCGCGATGGTGCGCCGTCGACCTGCGCGACGGCAACCAGGCCCTCATCGACCCGATGTCGCCGGCTCGCAAGCTGACGATGTTCAAGCTGCTGGTGCAGATGGGCTACAAGGAGATCGAGGTCGGTTTCCCCAGCGCCAGCCAGACCGACTTCGACTTCGTGCGCCAGCTCATCGACGAGGACCTGATCCCCGACGACGTCGTCATCCAGGTGCTGACCCAGGCCCGCGAGGAGCTCATCGAGCGCACCTACGAGGCCATCCGCGGCGCCAAGCAGGCCATCGTCCACCTCTACAACTCGACCTCGACCCTGCAGCGTCGCGTCGTCTTCGGTCTCGACGAGGACGGCATCGCCGACATCGCCGTCCAGGGTGCGCGGCTGTGCAAGAAGTACGAGGAGGGCGTGCCCGAGACGCAGGTCTTCTACGAGTACAGCCCCGAGTCCTACACCGGCACCGAGCTCGAGTTCGCCGTCCGGGTCTGCAACGAGGTGCTCGACGTCTTCGAGCCCACCGCCGACAAGCCGGTCATCATCAACCTGCCCGCGACCGTCGAGATGGCCACTCCCAACGTCTACGCCGACTCGATCGAGTGGATGAACCGCCACCTGCACCACCGCGAGCACGTCGTGCTCTCGCTGCACCCCCACAACGACCGCGGTACGGCGGTCGCGGCGGCCGAGCTGGGCTACCTGGCCGGCGCCGACCGGATCGAGGGCTGCCTGTTCGGCAACGGCGAGCGCACCGGCAACGTGTGCCTGGTGACCCTGGGGCTCAACCTCTTCACCCAGGGCGTCGACCCCGAGATCGACTTCAGCGACATCGACGAGGTACGCCGCACCGTCGAGTACTGCAACCAGCTGCCGGTCGCCGAGCGCCACCCCTACGGCGGCGACCTGGTCTACACGGCGTTCTCGGGCAGCCACCAGGACGCGATCAAGAAGGGCTTCGAGGCACTCGAGCGCGACGCCGCCGCGGCCGGCCACAGCGTCGACGAGCACCCGTGGGCGGTGCCCTACCTGCCGATCGACCCCAAGGACGTCGGCCGGTCCTACGAGGCCGTGATCCGCGTCAACAGCCAGTCGGGCAAGGGCGGTGTCGCCTACATCCTCAAGACCGAGCACAAGCTCGACCTGCCGCGGCGCGCCCAGATCGAGTTCAGCCGCGTCATCCAGCAGCGCACCGACGCCGAGGGTGGCGAGGTCACGCCCGACGAGATCTGGGCGGCCTTCCGCGCCGAGTACCTCGACCGCGAGACCCCGCTGCGCCTCGACTCCGTGCACACCAGCTCGGCGGCCGGTGAGAAGGACGCGCTCACCGTCGGGGTCTTCGTCGACGACCAGCTGCGCAGCCTCGAGGGCGTGGGCAACGGTCCGCTCTCGGCGTTCTGCGACGCGCTCAACGGGCTGCCGCAGGGCTACGACGTCCGGGTGCTCGACTACAGCGAGCACGCCCTCAGCGCCGGTGGCGACGCCATCGCCGCGGCCTACGTCGAGTGCGCCGTCGGCGACCAGGTGGTGTGGGGCGTCGGCCTCGACGCCAACATCGTGACCGCCTCGCTGAAGGCCGTGATCAGCGCGGTCAACCGGGTCGGCTGACGCCCGCCTGCCGGCCGGAGCCGGGCGGCCCGCTCGGCTGACGCGGGTCGGTCAGCGGCAGGCGCACCCGGAACGTCGTGCCTCGGCCGGGCTCGGACTCCAGCGTGATCTCCCCGTCGTGCGCCTCGACGATGGAGGCCACGATCGCAAGCCCCAGGCCGGTCCCGGGAATGGCCCGGGCCTGCGCCTCCTCGCTGCGGTAGAACCGCTGGAAGACCGCGTCGTGGTCGGCCTCGGGGATCCCGATCCCGGTGTCGCGCACCGTCAGGACGGCGTGGCCGGCGCCGCGGCCCTCGTCGTGGGTCAGCGCCACGTCGACCCGCCCGCCGTGCGGGGTGAACTTCACGGCGTTGCCGAGCAGGTTGGCGACCAGGCGCTCGAGCTGCCCCCGGTCACCGGCGACCTCCAGGGGCGTCGGCCCGAGGTCGAGGTGGACCGTCACGCTGCGGTCGGTGACGGGCAGCAGCAAGGAGTCGTGGGCGGCCGCGGCGCAGTCGCGCAGGTCGACGCGGGTGCGGACCGTCACGGCCGCGGGGGCCTCGAAGCCGCTCAGCATGAGCAGGTCGTTGCAGATGGTGACCAGCCGTTGGCCGTTGCGGGTGATGGTCTCGAGCATCGGCACCTGCTCGGGCGACGGGTCGACGACGCTGCCGTCGCGCAGCATCTCGGTGTAGCCGAGGATGCTGGTGACCGGGGTGCGCAGCTCGTGGGAGACGGTCGAGACGAACTCGTCCTTGGCCCGGTCGAGTGCGCGCAGCCGCTCCCCGGCGGTGCGTTCGCGGTCGAGCGCCGCGACCAGCGCCTCCTGTCCCTCGCGCTGCGCGGTCACGTCGCGGCCGACGCACAAGAACCCCACGCGGCCCTCACCGAGGTCGTCGGTCACGCTGAGCGTCAGCGACACGACCAGCTCGTGGCCGTCGTGCGTGCGCCACGTCCAGTCCCGCGCCGGTGACTCGTCGCGGTCGCCGATCATGCCGACCAGGCACAGGAAGGCGTCGCGGTCTCCCACCGCACCGGTGCGCGTGCGCAGCTGGTCGGGGTCGAAGAGGTCGACGAACGCACGACCCTCCAGGTGGGCCACCGGCCACCCGAGCATCTGGGCCGCACCGGCGTTGGCCAGCGTGATCCGCCCCATGCCGTCGACCCCCAGCAGGGCGGTCGCGATGGAGGCCGACAGCAGGTGCGACATCAGCCCGGTCAGGCTGCGCTCGGCGGTCACGTCGATGCCGGTCAGCACGGCGTACGCCGGGATCCCGAGCTCGTCGCGCACGATGTTGCTGTTCCACACGATGCGCAGGGGCTGACCGTCGGCCGTGCGGCCGACGCGCTCGGACACGATCGGGTAGCCCGACCGGTTGGGCCACACGAACATGGCCTCGGTCTCGTGGCGCGACAGCGGCGCCAGGGAGAGGTCCCACAACGGGTGGCCCAGCAGGTCTGCGTCGGTGAACCCGGTGACGGCGCGGGTGGCGGCGTTGGTGCGCACGACCGTGCCGTCCACGTCGGCGACCAGGATCAGGCAGGCCGTCGTCTCGAGCGTCGCGTCGTTGAGCCGGTCGGCGGCGACCAACCGACGCAGCACGTCGTGGTCCTGGGTGACGTCGAGCAGCTGGGCGGAGAAGATGCGCGACCCGTCGCGCCGGTCGAGAGACGCGACGGCCACCTCCAGCGTGCTCCCTGGGCGCCGTGGGGCGGCCGCTGTGCCGTGCCACGCGTCGGCCTCGCCCTGCACCAACGCCTGCAGGTGCGGGTCCCTCGGGTCGAGGCGGTCGAGCACCTGGGCGACCCGTCGCCCGACGACCTCCTCGTGGGGTGCGTCGAGGATGGCGCACGCCGCGTCGTTGAGCTCGTCGACCACCAGGTCGCCGGAGCGCTCGCGCAGGAGCAGCATGCCCAGGGGCGACTCGGTGAAGGTGCGACGGAAGAGGTTCTCGTCGGCGGAGACCCGGGCGAGCAGGTGGCGTCGGTGGTGCACGGTGACGGCCAACGGGAGGGTGGTCAGGGCGGTGACGAGGACGTAGGCGAGGACGACGGCGCCGGTGCCGTCGCGGTCGAGGCCAGCGGCCGTGATCGGTCCCGAGCCACGAGAGGTGACGAGCGTGACCACGAGGGCGTAACCGACGACCTCGGCCGCCACCACGCCGGACTCGAAGCGCAGCGAGGCCCAGACCAGCAGCGGCAGCGGGGCGAACAGCAGCGGCACCGTCTGCTCGGGGGCGAAGACCGCAGCCGTCGCCGCGACGAGCAGCACGACCTGGGCCGCGAGCTCGGGCAGGGCCTGCGCCCTGACCCTGGTGCGCGACCAGAGGAGCACCAGCGCGCAGAGCAGGAGCGCCGAGACCCCGTGCTGGGCGGCGACCTCGGCCAGCAGGACCGGCCGCAGGGGCTGCGAGGCGCCCCGGAGGAACGGCTCGGCCAGCGAGAGGACCGCGCACGCCGAGGCCGCGGCCAGCACCCCCACGAGGTCGCGCTGGGTCTCCAGGCGAGCTGGTTCGCGCCCCAGCCGGGTCACGATCGCCGCCCCCACGAGGGCCTGGAGCGCGTGGATCCCGCCCAGGGCCGCAGCCACCTCCGGTGTCGCCTCGCCCACCAGGCGGACCGACGTGCCGACCACGACGATCGCGAGCAGGACCGGCGGCCACCGTCGCGGCGGGGTCAGGGCGACCAGGGCGACGCCGAGGCCGACGCTGCTCCACCACGACGTGAACGACGACGCGACACCGGACCCGAGCACCAGCACGGCGTCGACAGCACCCAGCGCCGTCAGGAGCACCAGTGCGCGCCGCAGCGCGCGCGGGGAGGCCGGGTCCACGCGGACATCCTCTGCCACGCCGCGAGCGCCCCGTGGGACATCGTGACAGGACACACCCCCCGGTCCAGACCGGTGCCAGGCACTAGCCTGGAGCGCATGCTGGTCTCCGAGCGCATCGGTCAGTTCTTCCTCGAGAGCGGATCGGGGCGCGACCGCCTCGAGTACACCGAGTACGGCACGGGTGACCGCTGGGTCGTGCTCCTGCACGGTCAGCTCATGCCGCGGCGGATGCAGCAGCCGCTCGCCCGCGCGCTGGCCGCCGAGGGGCTCCACGTCGTCACCCTCGACCTGCTCGGCCACGGGCGGTCCGACCGGCCAGCCGACCCGCTGGTCTACTCCATGACGGCCTTTGGCGAGCAGGTCGTCGCGCTGCTCGACCACCTCGGCGCCGACCAGGCCGTCGTCGGCGGCACCTCGCTGGGGGCCAACGTGTCGCTGGAGGTCGCGGCCCTCGCGCCCGAGCGGGTGCGGGGCCTGATCCTCGAGATGCCGGTGCTCGACAACGCCCTCGAGGCGGGCATCGTCGCCTTCGCGCCGTTGATGTTCGCCGCTCGCTTCGCACCGTTCACCGTCAACGGCCTGCGCCGCGTCACCCGGCTCGTGCCTCGCGGCGTCGTGCCCTTCTGGGCCGGCATCGTCCTCGACACCTGCCACCAGCACGCCGACTCGATGGCGGCGGTCGTCCACGGCCTGTTCTTCGGGCGGATCGCCCCGTCCTCCGCGATGCGCCGGGCGATGACGATGCCGGCCCTGGTCGTGGGTCACCCCTCCGACCCGATCCACCCGGCCGCCGACGCCGCGATGCTCGCCTCCGAGATGCCCCGCGCCACCTTCGTCCGGGCCCACAGCATCCTGGAGTGGCGCTTCCGGCCCGCCCGGCTCGACCGGACCGCCGTCGAGTTCGCGCTGGGGTGCTGGAAGCAGCCGGCGCGTGCGCGGCGTACGCGGGGGACGACCGCCTGAGTGGGATGATCGGGAGGTGCCTCTCTACCGCGACGAGGCGGTCGTGCTGCGCACCCACAAGCTGGGCGAGGCCGACCGCATCATCACCCTGCTGACCCGCCACCACGGCCGGGTCCGCGCGGTCGCCAAGGGAGTGCGGCGCACGACGTCGAAGTTCGGGTCGCGGCTCGAGCCCTTCACCCACGTCGACCTCCAGCTCGCCGAGGGCCGTTCCCTCGACATCGTCACCCAGGCCGAGACCCGCTCGCTGTTCCACGCCCAGATGGGCAACGACTACGACCGCTACACCTCCGGCACCGCGATGCTCGAGACCGCCGAGCGCCTGGTCACCGAGGAGAAGGAACCCTCCCTGCAGCAGTTCCTGCTGCTCGTCGGTGGGTTGCGCGCCCTCTCGGCGCCCGACCGTCGACCGTTGCAGGTGCTCGACTCCTACATCCTGCGCTCGCTCTCGGTCGCCGGCTACGCCCCGACCTTCACGCACTGCGCGCACTGCGGCATCGAGGGCCCGCACCGCTGGTTCAACCCCGCGATGGGTGGCGCCCTGTGCGTCACCTGCCGCATCCCGGGCTCCGCCTCGCCCGCCCCCGAGACCTTCCTCGTGCTCGGTGCGCTGCTCGCCGGCGACTGGGACGCCGTCCACGCCGCCACCGACCGCACCCTGCGCGAGGCCAGCTCGCTGGTCGCGGCCTTCCTCACCTGGCACCTCGAGCGGCAGCTGCGCTCCTGGGAGCACGTCCAGCGGTAGGTCCGGCGAGGACTGGCCTACCCGTCGAGCACGGCGTCCAGGACGCGCAGGGCCTCGTCCAGGTCGTCGGCGTTCTCGGGGTCGTCGACCGTGGAGCGGCAGGTGGCGACGGCCTTCCACAGCGCCCAGCCGCGACCTCGTGCCCACGTGGCGTCGTCCACCCCGAGCCGCTCCCGGAAGGCGCGACGCCCGTCGGCGGTGAGCAGGGTCCAGGCGACGGCCAGGTCGCAGGCCGGGTCGCCGACACCGCAGGTGCCGAAGTCGATGACGGCGCTGAGCCGGCCGACGTCGTCGACGAGCAGGTTGCCGCTCGCGACGTCGCCGTGGAACCACCGGTCGACGCCGTCCCACGGCACCTGCAGGGCGCGGTCCCAGGCCTGCTGGACGCGGTCGACGTCCAGGTGGACGCCGAGGTCGCGCAGGGCGCTCCGCGTGCTGGCGTCGAACGTGCGCAGGGTGCTGCCCCGGAACCAGTTGTGGATGCCGGGCCGGGGTCCGTCCGTCGGGTCGACCGCCCAGAGTGCCGCCAGGAAGACCGCCAGGTCGGTGGCGAACCCGACCGGGTCGGCGATCCGGTGCGCCCTCGCGGTGCGACCGTCGAGCCACGCGTAGACCGACCACGGGAACGGGAAGTCCGGGGTCGGTGCACCTCGCCCCAGCGGTGCCGGGATCGGGAGCGGCAACGACGGCGCGAGGACCGGCAGCCACCGGTGCTCCTTCTCCACCGCGGCGGCGTACTCGGCGGCGCTGGGGAGGCGCACGAGCAGGTCGTCACCGAGGTGGAAGGTGTGGTTGTCCCACCCACCCTTGGTCACCGGTCGCACCGGCCGGTCGGCCCACTGGGGGAACTGGTTGCTGACGAGCTGCTGCACCTGCGCGGTCTCGACGTGGAGTCGGGTCGGCACGGGGCCGAGGTCGGGCACGTCATCCCTGTCGGCCTGACTGCCGTTCGTCTCGCTCACCGGCTGATCCTCACACCGATCACGCGCAGGTGCGGATGCCTCGAGTGCTCAGCGCCTGGTCTGGTACCTGGTCAGGAGCACGCCGCCGGGGAACCGCCGCGTCTCCACCAGGTCCAGGGCGACCCAGCTGTCCAGCGCGGTGAAGTACGGCGTGCCGCGGCCGACCAGGACCGGGTGGGTGACGATCACGTACTCGTCGACCAAGCCCGCCCGCATCGCCGCCGCGGCAAGGGTGGCACCGGCCACGTCCATCGGGCCGCCCTCCTCGGCCTTGAGCCGGGTGATCTCGGGGACCGCGTCGCCGGCGACCAGCCGCGCGTTCCAGGCGACCTCGTTGGTCGTCGAGGAGAACACGACCTTCTCCATGTCACGCCAGCGGCCGGCGTACTCGACGTGCGCCGGTGTCGCGCCCGGCTGCTGGTCCGCGGTGGGCCAGTGGGAGCTCATCGCGTCCCACACCCGGCGCCCGTACAGGGCCAGGCTCGTCGCGGCCACCCGGTCGGACCACCACTGGAACAGCTCGTCGCTCGGCACGCCCCAGCCGAGGTCGTCGCCGGGCGCGGCGATGTAGCCGTCCAGGGTCGTGCTCATGCCAAAGGTCAGTGTGCGCACAGCCTCAGCCTCTCGTGAGTCACTCGTCGACGTGCCGACCGGCGCGGCGGGGCAGACTCATCGGTGGGGGACCGGTCCGGGTCTCGGCAGCTCGGGAATCGCCCTCGCCGGACCATCGACGGCATGTGGTCGCGCAGGAGCGGGTACATCACCGGGATGACCGTGTACGTCGCCTGGACCTCGGCCGACCTCGGCGACCTCGATCCGTCGAAGGACCTGGCGGGGCCTTGGCGCGAGGTCGTGATCGCTTCCCGCGGGCTTGCCTTCGTGGACAGCGACGACACGCTCTCACACGTCTACCACGCGTTGAAGTGGTCGCTTCCCGACGACGTCGCCCTCGCCCTGAGCCCGGTCGCCGACTTGCCCAAGGCCAAAGGTCTTGCACCCGGCACGAACAGCTGGCTCCGAGCACGCTTCAGGTGACGTCGACGTGTCCCGCCGGGCGTCGGCTCACGGGCGGGGCGGCATGGGCGGGCGGGTCGACCTTGCGCAGCTACGGGCGTCCACCGGCAGTGGTGCCAAGCTTCAGACCGACCCTCCGGAACAGGTGCTGGTTGAAGCGGTTCATCACCACGCTGCCGTCATCTGGGTCGAACCACCTCAGCGCAAGGGTCTCGACGCCGTCCACCTTCAGGGTGCCGGTGATCTCGGTCGCCTCGTAGGTAGCGCCCACCACGTAGGCAGAGAACCCGTCGGGATAGCTCACGACGAACTCCGGTCCCGAGTACACATCGAGCAGTGAGAGCGCCCCCGCTACGAGTCCAGTCTCTTCGAGCAGCTCACGTCTCGCGGCCTGCTCCAAGGTCTCGCCCGGATTCAGCGCGCCACCCGGGAGACCCCAGGAACCGTCGTCCCCCCGCTTCTCGAGCAGGACCTGCTGGCCGCTCCGAACCAGGACACCGGCAGCCACCAAGACCGGCCGAGCGTCGTCACCCTCGCTGTTCATGCCCTCAACGTGTCACATCACCGAGACACCCAACCCACCTCCGAGCGGGCTCACCCGGCGGTGGGCGGCCCGGGGTCTCAGCGCGCACCCACCTCGGCGTGACTGCGCACTCGGCGCGGAGTGGTCGGCGCGGAGTGCGGCCGGCCAGGACGTCAGAGCGATACGGGGTATGGCCCGGCCAGTGGCACGCCGTTCGGTACCGGGACGCGTCCGAGAGCAACGAGCACGTCGGTCCGTTCGTCTACTCGACCGTGCCTTCGACCATGGAGGCCGACCTCGACGCTACTGACCGACACACCGCTTCGAGATGCTCCACCGCGGCCGAGGGACGCGAGTACGCCTCGGCGACTCGGCGGAGCCAGAGGATGTGCGGCACCGGGTCGGTGCCCGCGGGCACTCCATCCATGACACGGGGAGGGGCGAGGAGCTCGTAGTCAGAGAGCGAGCCAGCCGTTGCCGCGTCGGGGGTGGAGGAACAGGGTCGCACGCGACGCCTAGCCCGCCCGACCATCGGTGCGGGCACGGGCGCGCAGAACGCGGCATGGTCAGGCCGAGCCCGCTGGGCGGCATGGCCGGGCGGAGCCCGCTGGGCGGCATCAGTGGGCGGTTCCAGACGGAGAGCGAGTCTTGTCGGGACGGAGACCGAAGCGCTTTCTGCCAGAGGCTCGAGGTTTGCCAGACGGACAAAGGACTGCTCATGAACGCCAGGTGAAGTGACCGGTGGTGGTCTCTGCCCTTCCCTAGGGTCGCAATGTGCTCAATGACTATACGTCGTCTAGAGCTGTCGGCGTCTCACTCCTGCTGACTGCCCTGGTCGCCCTGGTGGCCTGTGGTCCGACCTACGACCCCAATGCAGATGGCAACAACCGCGATTTCGCAGCGCCAACCCCAACTGCCTCGACAAGGGCCGGCGCCGCGACGCCACGTCCGAGCCCGGGTCGCGTCAAGACGTCCCCCGCCACCGTTCCTACTGAAAGCGCCGCGGCAATGAACCCCAGGTCGCCTGCGACAGAATCAGCCGTTCCGAGGTGCGTCGCGGCCAACTTCGGCACACCACAGATCATCAATGCGGTGGTCCTCGACGCCGAGCCGTCTGCCCCGGGCAGGGGGTCTGGCCAGCTCGCGTTCGACGTGCAGCTCACCAACACCTCAGCGTCGTCCTGTCGACTCAGCGGCTATCCCGGGTTAACGCTGCGCGGCGACTGGGCCGCCGGAAAGCCTGAGTCCACCCCAAGCAACGAAGTGCGACGCATACCTGGTCAGTCCGTGGAGATCGTGCTCGCAACTGGCGGCGCGACCGTGTTCGGCGTCGTCAGCGGCAGCACCATCTGCCTCACCGAACCGTCGCAGATCGAAGTGACCGTCTCAGACAGCGATGACCCGATTGTGTTGAAGCACCCATCGGCGCGCGACGACAGGACATGGTTCTGCTACGACGAAGGCAACGACGTGGCGCCCTTCGGAACGCCTGCGCCTGGCGCCGCGATCTCCCGCTAGACCCGCCGACATCTCGTCCGACCCAGGCAGGACAACGCACTGATCGCGGCATGGTCGGGCGGCTTGACCTCCGACGCATCAGGCGAGGTTCATCTGAACCTGGTGCACGCGATCCTCGCCTGATCCTGAACGGTGACGGCGGCGGGTTGATGAGCACCTGAAGAAGCTCGAAGGTTCGTGCCACCTGGTGGCACGAACCTTCGGTGCTGACTTCTCGAGCCTGTGCTCAGGTCGTCAGCGGAGGATCGTCGGCCCGTACGCCGACATGCCGGCACCGTCGGACACCGGTTGGCAGCGTCACTCACCAGGTCTCGAGGCTCGGGCCCAGCGGCCCTCGCACCTCGACCACCCTGTGGGTGCGCGCCCGACCCTCGGCACGATCGCACGGGTCGCGGCATGGTCGGGCGGATCGCCTGTCTCTAGGCCGCCTCACGCTGATGGTCGCGCGCAGCGAACCCAGGCAGGATGGTCGCATGTCGAGTTGCGCGCTGTGTTCTGCCGAACCTGCTTCGTTCGCACTGTCGATCGAGATGGCTATTGGTGACAGCGTTGCGTTTCCCGCGGTGACGCTGGTCGGAGATCAGTGTCAGCGACTCTTGTCCTCGGCGAAGGACGACGAGCTCGCTGCAAGGCTTACCTCGGACTACGACGACTACGCTGGCGGCGCCCTCATCGACCTGCTGCGTCGCCGAACCACCAACGCGCGTCCCCTTCCGGCTCCGTCTGCAGCCCTGGTCAAGGCTCGGGCTAACGGGTACGAGCTCCTGTCTGAGCACACGGGCAGCGCGAACGAACTCGCCTCCATCTGGCCCGTCGCCCACCGGGTCCCACGCACCGAGCTGGGCGAGGTCGTCACTGACGAAGACGACGACGTGTTCATGGTGGCCTCGCCCTGGCGCTCAGTCACTGTGCGAGACGTTGTGAGCCTCCTGCACAACGAGATGGAACGAATCGACGGTTGGCGTGACGGCGACGGCTGGACGCGGGTAGGAGCAACCGTTTTTGGTTGGGACGAGACAGAAGTCCGAGAGCACCTCTGAACTCGGCTGAGTGACCGAACATCGTTGCTACTCCGCCCGTGGCATCTCGAAGCCAGCAGGGGGCGGAGCCCGCAGGGCGGCAGTAGTGCGCACGGGAGGCGGCATGGTCGGGCGCAGCCCTCCTGGCGGCATGGTCGGGCGCAGCCCGCTGGTGCGGCATGGTCGGGCGGGGCTGACCGCGAACCAGGCTCAGATGTCAGACGGAGAGGTCGGCCCAGCGGGTTGGGAACGCTGCGGTGACTTCTCGCTGTGAATGCGCCCAAAGGCAGGTCGAAGACCCGAACACCGTCGGGGTTGATGTCACCGAGTTAGTCCTCGCCCGTCCCCACACCGAGCGCATTGAACGCAGGGCGATGTGACAGCAACCGATGCTGCAGGCACGTCGGTCAGTTGGAGTCTTCACTCCGTGAAGGATCCGGTTTCGACGAGGCGCTCCCAGATCTCTTGTGAGTGGGCCTCAATGGCGGCCGGTGTGAAGTGGTGCCGGTCGAGCCAGACGGGAATCCCTCCGTCGAGCGGGTCGCACAGGGGAGCGGCGGGGCACATGAGGTCGTTGATCGTGATGGAGTCCGCGTCGTCGTCGAGGAGTCCTAGCGAGGTGATCCAGTTGGACGATGGGGCCGGCTCGAGTGGCGTTGGCACGACGCACTCGGACGTGCGGTCTGCGTCGGAGAGGCATTCCAGTGGGTTGCGTCGATCTTCGGGGATCATAAGCATCGGCTCCACCATGACCGCTCGGGCACCTTGGGCCTCGATGTCGGTCAGCGTGCTCTGGACGGAGGCGTAGTTGAACCGATCGAACTCCGCCTGGGTCATGCCGCGATCGGCGGCACCCGCGTAGTACTTGCCCCGGTCACGGGGTTGTTGCGCGAGGATCACCACGTCGACGTCCATGGCCTTGAGCAACGTGTCGTAGACATCCTGACGGTTGCGTCCGCACTCTGATCCGGTGCCGTCCACATCGTTGAGCACCTCGCGTTGCCAGGGGCAGCCGACGAGCACGCTGAGGGACAAGGTGAAGTCGTGTTCGTCAGCGAGTCTTTCGATCGTGGGGGCCAGCATCCGAGCGTGGCTGTCACCGATCAACATGACGTTCAGACCACTGTCACCGCGTCGAACTACACAGCTGTCGAGGTCGGTGGGTGTGCACGCCGTGTCCTCGGGGCCGGTGTCGTTGTTGAACTTCCACCAGCTGACGCCCTGAGGGACGGGGCGACCGCCGTCGGCGGTGAGGTCTCGTTCCGGCTGCGCCAACACCGGTCGACGTTCTGACCCGAGAACGGGAGGGGCGACGACGAGGGCCACGACCAGAGAGGCCGCGATGCCGCCGGCCACCGAGACGACGGGGCGTCGGCGTAGGACGCGGCCGGTGCGGATCGGCTGCTCCAGCAACTCGTAGGAGAGGGCGGCAAGAGCCGTCGCGAGCACGGCAGCAAGGGCGGCGACCGTCCACGGGCCAGCGTCCAATACCTCGCGAAGGACCAGGATCACGGGCCAGTGCCACAGGTAGGTCCCGTAGGAAATGCGGCCCAGGTACGCCGGGGCCCCGGCCCCCAGGAAACGGGCAAGCCCAGAGTCACTCAGGTGCATAACCGATGCGATCAGGACCACGGCTGCGACGGTGGCGGCAAGTCCCCGGGTGCTGGCGCTGGTGTCGACGGCTGCCGAGCCGATCAGGAGCAGGCTCGCCAGAGCCGCGGAACCGCTGAGGGAGAACGCCTTGATTCTCTGGGGACTCTTCGAGGTCGCTGCGTCGTCCTGACGTGCACGCCGCAGGAGGTAGTAGGCGAGGAGTGCGCCGGTCAGGAGCTGATAGGCGCGGGCGTCGGTGCCGTAGTAGGCGCGATTCTCGTTGGCGTGCGCCCACCACAGTTGCGATGCAAGCGAGCATGCGAACAGTCCGGCCATGCCCAGGACGAGCGCTGGCTGCCAGGACTTCGACAACTGCCACAGCAGCACGAGCAGCAACGGGAAGACGATGTAGAACTGCTCCTCGATCGACAGGGACCAGAAGTGCAGGAACGGTGATGGCGCGGAGTCCCGGGCGAAGTAGTCATTCTGCTCTCCGAGGAACCGCCAGTTCGCCATGTAGAGCGTTGAAGCCTGAGCGTCACCGATCAGAGGTGCCCTGCGGGCGCTCGACGCGATGAGCACGAACGTGACCGACGTAGCGGTGATCGCCAGCAGAGCTGCCGGAAGCAGCCGGCGGACGCGGCGTCCGTAGAACGCCCACAGTCGGATGCCGCCCTCGGACTCCAGCTCCCGCAGCAGGATGGTCGCCACTAGGAACCCGGACAGGACGAAGAAGAGATCGACTCCAACGAACCCGCCCCGCAACGCTCCGATCCCCGCGTGAAAACCCAGGACGAGATAGACCGCGACAGCTCGCAACCCGTCCAGTCCCGGGCGGTAGGTCCATGGTGTCACCGCCGAACGATAAGCCTTGACACGGCCAGAAACGACTTCTCACCAACCGCACGATAGGTAATCCTCTCAGCCAGACACCGCGACCTGGTCGACCAAGAGTTCCTGCCGTCACACCGGCCGGAGCTATCCGACTAGGTCGGGCGGGGCGGAGCCCTCCTGGCGGCATGGTCGGGCGCAGCCCTCCTGGTGGCATGGTCGGGCACAGCCCTCCTGGCGGCATGGTCGGGCGGAGCCCGCAGCGCGGCATGGTCGGGCGGGCCCGCTGTGCGGCAGGTTCGGGGTGCTTCGACGTACCCTGCCTTCGTGGCAACTCACACCAGGCGCCTGCTGATCATCAGTGGGTCAGGAGTTGTGGGGGCTCTCGTGGGCTACGTGCTGTTGCAGTTGCTCTTCGGCGGTCGGTACGACTTCCCCGACCAGTGTTCCCGGCAGGCCGATGGAAGTGATGTCTGCACGCTGGTTGGCTACTTCCCTCGCTCTATCTGGGTCGACGTGAGTGCTGCAGCTCTTGGTGCTGTCATTGTCCTATTGGTGGCTTTCGCGCTCACTCGCCGACGAGGGTCGTCCGGTCCCGAATCTGCCTAGCGCTGCTCGGCACACGGCATGGTCGGGCGGAGCCCGCTGTGCGGCAGAGTCGGGCGGTTGTGACGGAACCCAACCCGGACCTCATCGCGTCTAGGGTGTTGTGATGAAACCTGTCTCGGCCGCTGCGGTCCTTCTCGCACTCTGCTCAGTCGGTGCGTGTTCAGGGACTGACAGCAGCGACGGGGGTGCCGCCCCATTGACCAGCGAGGCCGGCACGACAGAGGCGGCACCAACGGTCGAAGCGGAGCCGCTGCAAATAGCGCGGTCGGATTGGGTTCCTGGGGATGGAGGAATGCGGGCCGCGCTAGCGCCAGGCGAAGTGGCGCTGACCAATGAGGACGGTTGTCTCGTGGTTCGCATGACCGATGGAACAAGGCTAGACATCATCTGGCCAGCACAGTTCACCGCTGTGTTGCGAGACGGAGTGCCACTGCTGCTGAACGAAGAAGGGCGCGTCGTCCTGCGCTCAGGGGCTTCCTTCACAGTTGGTGGAGGAGGAGTGCCCGGGCGAGGGCTCCCATGCATCGAGCGGCGCAACGCGTTCGTCGTCCAGTCCTCGCTGTCTACGCTCGATTAGCCCACCCGACTCTCGGCATGTGCGGGCGCCTCGGGCTTGCGCGTGCTTGTTGGTCTGGCAGGTCTCGAGGGCCGTCAGTACGAGTGTGGGAGTCGGTGGGTGTCGGTCGTTGGTCAGGTGCGCATGGGGTCGGCGCTGGGGTCGTGGGCGCGGGCGTGGTGGTAGGAGCACAGCAGCTGGGTGGTGCGCAGATCGGTCCCTCCGCCCTGTGACCAGGGGATCTGGTGGTGGGTGTGGCACAGGTAGCCGGGGACGTCGCACCCGTCGTGTTGGCAGTGGTGCTGCTCGACGATCGCGGCCAACCGTTGGGCCGGTGAGTGGAAGCGGTGCTTGCGGCCCAGGGCGAGGACCTCACCGTTGGCGTTCATCCAGGCCGGGATCACCCCGGCGCCGCAGGCCATCCGGAGGAACTCGGTGTGGCTGATCCGGGTGCCGGTCTCCAGGGTGGCGGCCTTGACCTTGCCGGCCAGGATCTCCCAGTCACCGATGGCGACCACGGTGGCGGACAGCCCACCGACCTTCGGGAGGTGGGTGGGGTCGTAGCCGCCGATCCACTCGACGAACGCCTGACCCATCCGCTCGGCCGACGGCTTCTTCCAGTCGTACGAGCCGGCGCCCTGCTGGGCGCGGACGTGTCTGGGGGCGGCCAGGGCGTGGAGCTGCTTGCGCAACGCATCGGCCACCGCGGTGGGGATGGTGAACCGGCCGCGGGTCAGTCCGTCGCCGGCGTTGGCCATCGACAGCGTCGTCTTCTTGCGAGCCCTGGCTTCCTGGTCTTCCAGGGCCTTGGCCTCGCGGGCTTCCCAGCCGGTGGGGTCGAGGCGTTCCCAGATCGCCTGACCCAGGCCGGCCAGGTCATCGGCATCAGCACCGTGCGTGGCCTCGTGCAGGAGGAACGCCTCGGCCCGGGTCTGGTCGTGTGCGCTGACGCGTTCGGTCTCGA
>CALRVO020000016.1:0-16811 GCA_943371595.1 Sphingomonas paucimobilis | reverse complement strand
CAGCAGCACGATCGGTTGGTTCGAGGGCATCTCGACCCGCACACCCATGACGTCTACCTCGCGCATGCTCCAACCCTACTCGCGTCGCCACGGCCGTGGCACCGCCCGGCGGGTAGGTCCCGGTGGCCGGCGCGGCGCGGGTGGTCAGGAGCGCTTGAGGCCGGCCTTGACCAGGGTGGCGTGCAGGCGCACCGAGAGCGCGGCGATCTCGGCGACGGCCTCGTCGGCGCGGGCGCGGGCCGCGGCGTCACGCCCACCGCGCAACGGGGCCACCACCTGCTCGACCAGGCCGACCTCGCGGTCGGCGGCGGCCCGGAAGGCCCGCAGGTGGCGTGGCTCGAGCCCGAACTCGGCGAGCTCGCGCGCGGTCCGGGCGATGACCAGCGCGTCGGTGTCGTAGTGACCGGTGCCGGTGCGGGCGACGATCAGGCCGAACTGCTCGAGCTGGACGAGCAGCTCGTCGCTGATCTCGGCGATCTTGAGCAGCTCGCGACGCGAGAGCCGCAGCTGGTCGCGCCGGGAGAACGACGCCGCCGACGGGGTGCCGTCGCCCGACAGGGCCACCTGCGGCACGACCGGCACGACGGGCTCGATGGGCGGCGGCTCGAGGCCGCGGTCGATCGCGTCGAGGTGCTCGGCGATCACCTTGAGCGGGAGGTAGTGGTCGCGCTGCATCGTCAGCGCGTAGCGCAGCCGCTCGACGTCGGCGGCGCTGAACTTGCGGTAGCCCGACGGGGTGCGGTCGGGACGGATCAGGCCCTCCTCCTCCCAGTAGCGGATCTTGGGGATGGAGATGGCCGGGAAGTCCGCGCGCAGCAGGTCGAGGACCTGCCCGATGTTCATCCGGGCGCCGTCACCGCGCTGCTCGTCGCTGCGGTGCTCGGGGCCCGGGAGTGCGCTGGACACCCCCGACGCCTCAGGGGGCCTCGTGCCCGGCGAAGAACACCAGGCGGTACTTGCCGATCTGGACCTCGTCGGAGTCCTTGAGGTGCACCTTCTCGATCCGGTCACGGTTGACGTAGGTGCCGTTGAGGCTGCCGGCGTCGCTGACGGTGAAGGTGTCGCCGTCACGGTGGAACACCGCGTGGTGGCGCGAGACGGTGACGTCGTCGAGGAAGATCTCGCTGTCGGGGTGGCGCCCGGCGTGGACCTCGTCGGCGTCGAGGAGGAAGCGGCTGCCGGAGCCGGGACCCTTCTGGACGACCAGGAGCGCGTGGCCCATCGGCAGGGCGTCGACCGCGGCGGCGTCGACGGGGTTGAGCGCCCGGTCGGAGGTCTCGGTCTTGTCGACGCCGACCCCGATCTGGATGGTGGCCGTCGACTCGCCCACCGGGTCGGAGCCCGTCACGGGTGCGGGGCCGGCGGAGAGCAGCCGCGTGCCGCACTGGGCGCAGAAGCGGGCGTCGTCGGGGTTCTGTCTGCCACAGCTGGTGCAGAACGGCATGGCGCGTGTTCCCTCCGGTTCGACCCTGGATCACCTCGTGGTGGTCACCTCAACCCTCACCACGCGGGTGAGGGTGACGGTTGCACGAACCTATCAGTTGCCCGGGCGGCCGTACGGGGGTACGACGGACCGGTGCCGGACCGGTGACGGCTCGGCTCAGCCGTCGAGCGTGGCGACGTAGGCCTCCGGGGTGAGCAGCCCGTCGACGTCACCGGGCGACGACGGGACGACCTCGAAGAGCCAGCCCCCGCCGTAGGGGTCGTTGTTGACCAGCTCGGGCGTCGCGTCGAGGGCCTCGTTGCGCGCCACGACCTCGCCGCTGAGCGGGGCGTAGACGTCGCTGACCGACTTGGTCGACTCGAGCTCGCCGCAGGTGCTCCCCGCCTCGAGCGAGTCGCCGATCTCGGGCAGGGAGACGTAGACGATGTCGCCGAGCGCGTCCTGGGCGTAGTCGGTGATGCCGATGCGCACCGATCCCTCGTGCTCGCCGGGGCTGCGCACCCACTCGTGCTCGACGGTGTACTTCAGGTCCTCGGGGTACACGGGGGCTCCTCTTCGCTGGTCGGCTCGCAGGTTATCGGGTGGGACGCGGTCGAGCGCCGCGGCCCACCCCGTCGGGGAGGGTCACGGGTCGGGCTCGGCGAACTCGGCCGGCGTCGACTCGCGGGTGGTGTCGATGTCGATCGAGGCGACCTCCTCGACGGTCAGCTCGCCGCCGTCGAGGCGGACCTGCCGGGACGGGCCCAACGAGAACACCATGGCGCCGGAGAGGGGGTCGGGGTCGCCGATGGCGTCGATGACGTAGGGCGGCTCGACGAGCGTGCCGTCGACGAGGATCCCGCCCTCGGCCTGCTCGAAGGACGACTGCGCCACCAGCCGCACCTGGCCGTTGACCTGGATCGCCTCGGCCCCGACCGAGCGGAGCTCCTGGATGACGTCGAGGAAGGTCGACACGAGCACGACCCCGGTCTTCTCCTCGATGGTGACCCGCACCCCCGGTCCGGTCACCGGCACCACGCCGGCGAGCACCTTGAGGCGGTCGACCTCGAGCTTGGTCCGGTCGAGGGCGGCCTCGCGCCGGGTGGTCTCGGAGAGCAGGTCCTGGCGCTCCTGGGCGAGCCGGTCGATCTCGGCCTGCGTGCGCTGGGTGGTGCCGGCCAGGCCGCTGAGGACGTCGATCAGGTCCTGCTCGCGCAGGCCGGAGTAGGTGGAGTCCTCCTCGTTGGTGCGGATCTGGGTGACCCCCGCGAAGCCGACGACCGCCAGCAGCACCCCCACGACCGCCTGGCTGCGGGAGGGGCGGGCCAGGGCGCGCGCCAGCCGGGAACGGCCGGTCTCCTGCTCGCTCATGGTCCGGGCCGGCCTAGGCGTGGAAGAGGTGACGGCGGATCGCGGCCACGTTGGAGAAGATCCGGATGCCGAGCACCACGATGACGCCGGTCGACAGCTGTCCGCCCACGCCGAGGCGGTCGCCGAGGTAGACGATGCCGGCGGCGATCACGACGTTGCTGACGAACGAGACCACGAACACCTTGTCGTCGAAGATGCCGTCGAGGTAGGCGCGCAGACCGCCGAACACGGCGTCGAGGGCGGCGACGACCGCGATGGGGAGGTAGGGCTCGACGCTCAGGGGGACGTCGGGGCGGAAGATCAGCCCGAGGGCGACACCCACGAGCAGTCCGAGTGCGGCGATCACGGCGTCGTCGTCCCTCTCTGGTCGGTGGTCGTCTCGTCCTGGGTCTGCACGCGCGCCGAGCGGAGCACGCCGCGCGCGGCCGGTGCCGCCGGGAGGCGCAGGTCGTCCACCTTGACGACATCGTAGGTGAAGCCGTAGAAGCCGGCGTTGGAGGCGAAGGACTGGCCGGTCGAGGTGTCGACGAACCGCGCCGCCAGCGTGCGGGTGTCGCCGATGGCCTCCACGACGTAGGGCGGGGCGATCCCGACGAAGTTGACGCCGATGGCGTCGCCGCTGGTGCGGATGGCCGTGGTCGACGACATCCGCTGGCCGTTGACGGCCACTGCCTCGGCCCCGGCGGCGAACAGACCGTTGACCAGCAGGCGGAGGTCCTGGTCGTGGATCTCGGAGGTCTCGTCGGCGTCGGGCGCCGGGGTCACGGTGACCCGGTAGCCCTCGCCACGCACCGGCACGAACCCGGCGCCGACCTCGAGGCGGAGCAGCGTGCCCGCGTCGGTCTGCTGCTGGTCGGTGGCACGACGTACGCCGCGCTCGAGCTGCGCGACCCGGTCGCGCAGCGCCACGACCCGCTCCTCCTGCCGGGCGCGCCGGTCGCTGGCGCCCTCGATGCGGTCGATCAGCGTGGCCCGGCTCGCCGAGGCGACGTCGGCGTTGCGGTTGGTCTGCACGAAGGCCGTGGCGACCAGGATCCCGAAGACCAGGACCACGACGGCGGCCACGCGGGCCGGACGCCCCGGCGGCGGGCGGGGCGCGCCGGCCACCTTGCGGTCGGCGGCGTGCTGGTAGTCCTCGTCGAGCGACTGCTGGGTGATCAGGGTGAGCAGGGGCATCCGCACCCGGTCGGGAACGGGTGCGGGATCGGGCCGCCGGGGCTCAGCCATCGGGAGCCGCGCCCCGGGCGCGGGAGCGGGCCGGGCGTCGTTCGGTCGTCAGCAGGAGCTTGCGGACCTGCCACGCGTAGAGGACGCCGGCCCACCAGTAGAGGCCGATCCCCCAGATCGCGAAGGCCCAGCCGAACACCTCGGCCAGCGTCGCCACCGAGCCCTCGCCGTCGCCCAGGAGCAGCAACGGGAAGGCGTAGAGCAGGTTGAAGGTCGCGGCCTTGCCGAGGAAGTGCACCGGGAGCGCGCTGTAGCCGCGGGTGCGCAGCAGCGGCACCAGGCCCCACATCAGGAGGTCGCGCAGCGGCAGCGAGATCGCCATCCACCAGGGGATGATGTCGCGCAGCGCGAGACCGACGACGACGGCGAGGATGTAGAGCCGGTCGGCGACGGGGTCGAGGATCTGGCCGACGACCGACTGCTGGTCGAGCTTGCGCGCCAGCCACCCGTCGAGGAAGTCGGTGACGCCGGAGGCGACCAGCACGGCCAGCGCCCAGCCGTCGGCCTCGGGACCCAGGACCAGCCACAGGAACAGGGGCACGCCGAGCAGGCGCAGCGCGCTCAACGCGTTGGGCACCGTCCACACGAGCGGCCGCGGACCCTGGGCGCCCCGGGTCACCCGGGCACCCTCGATGCCCGGGACCCCTGCGACGCCGTCGCCCGTCTCACTCACGGTGACAGAGCCTAGTGGCGCACCAGGTGGCGACCGTACCGCCGGGCCGCGTCAGGACGTGCTCTCCTCGAGGTGCGCGGCGTCACGGATCTCGCCGACGAGCTCCTCGATGACGTCCTCGAGGGTGGCGACGCCGACGGTCGCGCCGGTGTCGTCGACGACCCGCGCCATGTGGGCACCCCGGCGCTGCAGCACCTCGAGCGCCTCGTGGAGGGGCGACTGGTGGGACACCGTCGCGAACGGACGCACCCACTTGTCGTCGATCGGGCGACGACGTCGCTCGGCGTCGGGCTCCAGGACGTCCTTGATGTGCAGGTAGCCCAGCAGGTCGCCGTCGTCGCCCGAGACCGGGAAGCGGCTGAAGCCGGTGGTCGCGCACAGCGCCTCGACGTCGGCCGGGGTCGAGCCCCGCCCGACCGTGGTCAGGCTGCCGGACGGCAGGCAGACGAGCTCGACGGACTTCTCGGTGAAGCCGAGCGCCCCGGCGAGCCGGTCGTACTCGTCGGCCTCGATCAGGCCCTCGCCGCGCGACTCCTCGACCAGGGCGGCGACCTCCTCGCGGGTGAACGTCGAGCTCACCTCGTCGCGCGGCTCGACGTTGACCAGGCGCAGGGTGGCGTTGGCGATCGCGTTGAGGGCACCGATGATCGGGCGCAACGGGGTCGCGACGGCCACGAGGAGCGGTCCGAGGACGAGCGCGGAGCGCTCGGGGCCAGCGAGCGCGATGTTCTTGGGCACCATCTCGCCGAGCACGACGTGGAGGAACACCACCACCGTGAGGGCGAGCACGAAGGCGACCGGGTGGACGAAGCCCTCGGGGACGCCGAGGTCCTCGAAGAGCGGCTCGATCAGGTGGGCCAGGGCCGGCTCGCCGACCGCACCGAGCCCGACCGAGCAGATGGTGATGCCGAGCTGGGCGGCGGCCATCATCACCGACACGTTCTCCATGGCGTGCAGGGTCGTGCGCGCCATGCGGGACCCGGCCTGGGCACGCGGCTCGATCTGGCTGCGCCGCGCCGAGATCAGGGCGAACTCGGCTCCGACGAAGAACGCGTTGAAGGCCAGCAGCAGCACCGCGACCATCAGGGCGAGGTAGTCGCTCACGACGCACCGCCCGGGGTCTGCGAGCCGGGGTCGGCAGCGCCGTCACCGGTCGTCGCGGGGTCGGGGTCGTCGCCGTGCAGGCGCAGGGCGAGCCGGTCGACGCGCAGGCCGTCCATGTGCTCGACGGTGAGCACGGCCAGCTGGCGACCCGGCTCGTCGGGGTCGGTGCGGTCGGGCACCTCCACCTCGGCGATCTCGCCGACCGAGGGAATGCGGCCGAGGACCTGGAGCACGAGGCCGGCGACCGTGTCGTAGTCCTCGCTCTCGGGCAGCTCGATGCCGGTGAGGTCCTCGACCTCGTCGGGCCGCAGCAGTCCCGAGACCGACCAGGTGCCGTCGCGGCGCTGACGGGCGCGGGCGCCGAGACGGTCGTGCTCGTCGGCGATGTCGCCGACGATCTCCTCGATGACGTCCTCGAGCGTGACGATGCCCGCGTGGCCGCCGTACTCGTCGAGGACGACGGCCATCTGGAAGCCGTCGGCCCGCAGCAGCGCCAGCAGCGGGTCGAGCCGCAGCGAGTCGGGCACCACGATCGGCTTGGCCATCAGGTGCTTGACCTTGGTCGTGGCGCGCTCGTGCATCGGCAGCGCCACGGCGTGCTTGACGTGGACGGTGCCGACCACGACGTCGTCGTCGTCGAGCACAGGGAACCGGGAGTGCCCGGTGGTGCGGGTCAGCTCGATGACGGAGCCGGCGCGGTCGTTGACCTCGAGGCTGCGGGTGCGCACGCGCGGGGTCATGATCTCGCCGGCGGTGCGGGTGCCGAACTCGACCGAGCGCTCCATCAGCTCGGCGGTGTCGGCGTCGAGGGTGCCCTCGTCGGCCGAGCGCTGGATCAGCGAGGCGAGCTCGGTGGAGCTGCGCGCCGACCGCAGCTCCTCCTGCGGCTCGATGCCCAGGCGCCGCACGATCGCGTTGGCCGACCCGTTGAGCACCCGGATCGGGCCACGCATCACGGCGGTGAACACCCGCATCGGCAGCTGCGTGGCGCGGGCGGTGGCCATGGGCTTGGCGATGGCGAGGTTCTTGGGCACCAGCTCGCCGAACAACATGGTCAGCACGGTGCTGACCGCGAAGCCCAGCGCGAGCGCCGTGGGGCCGACGCCGCCAGGAGGCATGCCGACCGCCTCGAGCGGGCCCCGGACCAGCTGGGAGATCGCGGGCTCGGCGAGGTAGCCGATGCCGAGGTTGGTCACGGTGATGCCGACCTGGGCGCCGGAGAGCTGGGTCGACAGCGAGCGCAGCGCCACCTGGACGCCGCCGGCGGCCGCGTCACCGTCGTCGGCGGCGCGGTCGACCTGGCCCCGGTCGACGGTGACCAGCGAGAACTCCGCGGCGACGAAGACACCGCACAGCACGATGAGACCGAGGGCGACCGCGAGCAGGATCCAGGCGGTCATCGCGAAGCCGCGCCGGTGGCGGGGCGAGAGGTCGGGGCGGGGAGCGTCGTACTTTGAGAGCCGTCCATCGGGCGGTTCTGAGCCTCCGGGTCGTGGAACAGGGAGATGTCAGCGTAGGGCATGGCGCCCAGGAGCCCGTCGTCCACCGACCCGCCGCACTTCCCCCGTGCGGTCGAGGTGTGGGCCGCCGCTGCGCGGGCATCCTGGTGGCACCCGTCCGGCCGCGAGCCGGGCACCGCGCGACACCCGAGCGAGGAGGCACCGATGGACACCATCCCCCGCACCACGACGCCACCGTCCGGCCCGACCGGCACCCGCGTCGAGAACGCCGTGCAGCGCGTCGCCGACGTGTCGGTCTGGTTGTTGTTCCGGCTCACCGGCGTCCGGTCCTGACCCGCGTCAGCCCCCGCCGGCTCCGCCGCCGAACGAGTCGCTGACCTGGCGCTCGTCGAGCACGCGGTACGGCGCCGCCGAGGTCGCGGCGCTGCGCCGCAGGGCCTCCAGCGGGGGCGCGGCCCCGGCGACGAGCAGGAGGTTGCCCGGACGGCGCCCGCGGAGCGTGGCCGGCTCGGCGCTCAGCACGACCGGCCCGACCGCGACCCGTAACCGCGCCACGACGTCGCGGGCCCGGCGGAACGGCGCCCGGTCGGCGAGGTTGACCAGCACCAGGCCACCGGGAGCCAGGACCCGCGCCACGTCGCCCAGGAACGCCGGCGTCAGCACGTCGTCGGGCACCTCCCCCGCGTCGTAGGCATCGAGCACCAGCAGGTGCGCGTGGTCGTCGCGCAGCGCTGCGACCCCGGTGACACCGTCGACCGGACGGACCTTGATCCCGCTGCGCCGGGGCAGCGGGAGCCGCTCCCGCACCAGGGCGGTGAGCGCCTCGTCGGGCTCGAGGACCACCTGGGCGGTGCCCGGCCGGGTGGCGGCGACGTAGCGCGGCAGCGTGAGGCCGGCGCCACCGACGTGCACGACCCGGGTCGCGCCCGGCGGCAGGGCGTCCACGACGTCGCCCATCCGGCGTACGTAGTCGAAGACCAGCCGGGTCGGGTCGTCGAGGTCGACGTAGGACTGGTCGTGCCCGTCGACGCGCACGACGAAGCCACCGGCGTGCTCGGTGGGCACGACCGCACGATCAGGTGCGGGACGCTCCGCCACACGAACCCCTCCCCGACCTTGCGCTGTGCCACCATAAGCCCACCATGAGTGCCTCCCTCGCCGGTCGGCCCACGACCCCGCGCCCGCTCGTCGCGGCCCTGGCGACGCTGCTCGCGGTGATGCTGCTGGGTGGCGCCCCGGCCTCGGCCGACACGCGACCGGCCCCGGCTCCCCGCCTGGAGGCGCGCGGCGACCTGCCCGGGTACGACGCGCCGGTGCTGCCGCCCGGCTGCTTCGGTCCGGCCCGCTCGGGCATCGACCCGTTCCCCTGCCCGCTCAACAAGTACCGCCCCAAGAAGCCCTCGATCATCCTGTGGGGCGACTCCCACGCCTACCAGTGGATCCCGGCGCTGCGCGAGGCGGTCAAGCGCCAGAAGGTCAACCTGATCTCGTTCGTCGCCGGTTCGTGCCCGCCGGTCCTCGTCACCCGCAACCACGACAAGGGCGCGTGCCGCCGCAGCAACTACGTCGCCCTGCGCACCGTGCAGGCGCTGGTGCGCGAGAAGGCGAGGTTCAAGGTGGTCCTGGGCTCCAACTGGTCGGGCTTCCGCCGCGCCTACCGCCGCGTCTACCTCGAGTCCGCGGCCGGCATCCCGTCCGGCTACGACGCCTACACCCAGGACATGATCCAGCTCGCGCACGAGGGCACCCCCGACCTGTTCACCCGGCTCGGGCGCATGGGCGTCGACGTCGACATCATCGGGCAGTCCGCGACCGTCCCGGAGCGCCGCGCACCCTGCCCGGCCGGCGAGGCGCCCTACACCTGCGACGTCCCCCGGTGGCGGGCCGTTCCCGAGGAGCGGCGCACCCGCGGCTACCTCGAGCGCCAGCAGGACAAGATCCAGGTCCGGGGACGGTCGCGCATCATCGACGCCACCCCCGGCTACTGCACCGACGTCGTGTGCCACGGCAAGATCGGGGCCGTCGAGACCTACTTCGACGACCTGCACCTGTCGGCCACGCGCACCCGGGCCCTGGCGAGGTTCTTCACGCCGGCCGTCAAGGACCTGCACCGCAAGGCCCGGGCCGGACGGGCCGCGTCCACCAACTAGAACCTGTTATAAAACGCCTCATGACTCTCAGCAACGAGGCCGTCGTCGCCGGCGTCCAGCGCTACCTCGACACCGTCGCGACCGGCAGCGCGGCCGACGTCCGGGCGCTCTACGCGGCCGACGCGACCGTCGAGGACCCCGTGGGCGGCGAGCCGATCCGGGGGCACGAGGCGATCGAGGCCTTCTACGCGACCTTCGCGTCGCTGCCCAAGACGACCGAGCTGGTCACGGTGCGCGCGTGCGCGGGCCAGGCGGCGTTCCACTTCTCGATCACCGTCGACCTGGGCGGTGGCGCGACCTCGACCATGGCGCCGCTCGAGGTGATGACCTTCGACGACGACGGCCTGATCACCAGCATGCGGGCGTTCTGGGCCGAGAGCGACCTCGTCATCGCCTGAGCCGTGCCAGGATCCACCCATCATGGCTCTCGCTCACCGTCTGCGCCTCGTCGGCCTCGTCCTCCTCGTCGTCGTCTCGGCCCTCCTCGCCCTGCTGGCCGTCGGCGGGCCGACGTCCGCGACGTCGGCCGTGGTCACGGGAGCGAGGGTGGAGGCCCCCGGGGCCGGTGACGACTTCCCGCGGCTGCCGGCGTCCTGCTACGACGCTCGCGGGGTCATCGAGAGCCCGTGCCGGATCACCCGGTTCCCCGGCCGACCCACCGTCGTGCTGTGGGGCGACTCCCACGCCCAGATGTACCTCCCGGCGCTGCGCCAGGTCGCCCGCCACCAACGCGTCAACCTCACCACCGTGCTGTTCGGCGGGTGCCCGGTCAGCCTGCCCTACCCGCGAGGCGCGGGCTTCCAGCGCACCGGGTGCGACGACCACAACGTCGAGTCCCTCGCCTACGTGCGCGACCTCACCCGGCGTCACCCGCGCACGCGGATCGTCGTCGGCGGATTCTGGGCCGGCTACCGCCAGGCCTACGCGCTCGTACGCCGCGAGCAGCGCACCGGTGTGCCGTCGGGGCTCAGCGCCTACCGGGCGCAGATGGCACGGCTCGGCGTCGAGCGGTCCCGCGTGATGTTCCGCGCAATCGGCCGCCTCGGCGTCCCCGTCGACCTGATCGGCCAGGCCGCCACCGTGCCGCTCGACCCCCGGCGCTGCCCGGCGGGCCGCGAGCCCTACCAGTGCGACCTCCCCCGTCACCGTGCGCTGGCCGACGAGGCCGGCCAGGAGCGCTGGATCCGGGCCACGCTGGCCTCGGTGCTGCCCCGTCCGCCCCGGCTGATCGACCCGTCCCCGACGTACTGCGGGCCGCGCACCTGCTTCGCCCACGTGCGCGGGGCCGACACCTTCTACGACGACATCCACCTCGGCGCCCGGCTGACGGCGACCATGGCGGCCTACTTCCGTCCGGTGTTCCGCGACGTCCTGGCACGATGACGCCATGACGGCGTACTGGATCAGCTCCTACCTCGAGATCACCGACGAGTCCCGGCTCAAGGCCTACGCGGAGCTCGCGGGCCCGGCCCTCACCAGCGCCGGCGGGACCTTCCTGGCCCGCTCGATGCCCTCGGCCGTCTACGAGGCCGGGCGCGACATGCGGACGGTGCTCATCGAGTTCCCCACGGTCGACGCCGCCAGGGCGGCGCACGACAGCGCCGCCTACCAGGAGGCCCTCGAGGCCCTGGGCGACGGCGCCGTGCGCGACCTGCGGATCGTCGAGGGCATCGAGCCCGCGACCCCCGTCGACCGCCCGTGAGCGTGCTCGACACCCGACGCGACGGACCCGTCTCGGTCCTCGAGCTGCGTCGGCCCGAGCGACGCAACGCGCTCGACCTCGAGCTGTGCCGGGCGCTCGCCGCAGCCGCCCGGACCGAGGTGGCGGCCGGCGCCCGCGTGCTGGTCGTCACCGGTGGCGGCACGTCGTTCTGCTCCGGCGCCGACCTGACCGGGGTCTACGGCGACGAGTTCCTGCAGGCGCTCTACGGCATGCTCCACGGCCCTGGCGGCCTCACCGCGCTGCCGGTCCCGATCATCGCCGCGGTCAACGGTCCGGCCATCGGCGCCGGCACCCAGCTCGCGCTGGCCTGCGACCTGCGGGTCGCCGACGAGACCGCGAAGTTCGCGGTGCCCACGCCACGCAACGGGATGGCCGTCGACGGGTGGACCATCCGGCGGCTCGCCGACGTCGCCGGCGGAGGGGTCGCGCGACGGCTGATGATCGCCGCCGAGACGATCGACCGGGGCGAGGCGCTGTCCTGCGGTCTCGCCGACCGCCCCGGGACCCTCGACGACGCCCTGGCCTGGGCCCACGAGATCGCTGCCCTGGCCCCGCTGTCGCTGGCGCACAACAAGTCCGTCCTCAACGGGGCCGACGACGCCGCGGTCGAGGCGTCCTTCGCGGCGTGCTGGGCCAGTGACGACGTCCGCGAGGCCGCTGCCGCGCGGGCCGAGAAGCGGCCGCCGGTCTTCACCGGTCGCTGAGGGAGGCGAGGTGGCGGTGACGGTGACGCGTCGGCACGTCGCCGCGCTCGTCGTCCTCCTGGGGCTCGCCGGGTGCGCGGCCCCCGGGTCCGAGCCCGCGGCGCCCGCCTCGCCGGAGCCGACCCCGTCGGTCCGCTCGTCCCCGGCGCCTCCGCCAGCCCCGTCCCCCTCCGCGGCCGCTCCCTCACCGCAACCGACCCGAGCGGCGTACCGGCGCCTGAGCGGCATCGACGTCTCCCACCACCAGGGCGAGGTCGCGTGGGACCGGGTCGCGGCCGACGGGATCTCCTTCGCCTACCTCAAGGCCACCGAGGGCAGCACCTTCACCGATCCTGCCTTCGCCGACCACTGGCGCCGGGCGTCGGCGGCAGGGCTGCGCGTCGGCGGCTACCACTACTTCAGCCTGTGCTCCGAGCCGCTCCCCCAGGCCGACCACTTCGTCACGACCCTGGCCCAGGTGTCGGCCACGGGGCGGCGCAGCCTGCCCCCGGTCGTCGACCTCGAGCTGCTGGGCAACTGTGACCCGAGCCCCGCACCGGCCACGATGCGGTCGGTGGTCGAGTCGTTCGTGCGCGAGGTGGAGCAGCGGACCGGACGACGCGTCGTCGTCTACACCCATCCCGACTTCGACGCCCGCTACGGGTTCGTCGACGACCTCGGCCGGCCGCGCTGGGTACGCCGACCGGGCGACGTACCCCCTCCGGGCGACTGGCTGTTGTGGCAGCGTGCCGACGACGGCCGCGTCGACGGCATCGACGGCCCCGTCGACCTCGACGTGCTGCGCACCCGGGTGGACAGCCGGCGCTGACGCGCAGGGGGGGGTGACGAGGTCGACATCGTGGGCCGACCGTGTGCGGGTTCGGCCACCGCGGGTCCACGGCGCCCGTACCGTGGGGGGATGGACCGGGCCCTGCACCTCTCACGGCGCCTGTTGATCTGCGTGGTCGCGGCCGGGGTCCTCGGGCTGCCGCTGTCGTTCGCCTGGGCGGTCACCCACACCGAGGTCACCGAGAAGATCGGCACCTCCCCGACGACGTTCACGCTGTCGACTCAGGGCCACAGCGAGGTGCGCCTCGGCATCGCGGGCACGGTCTACCTCCCGGAGTCACGGGGGCCGCTGGGTGTCGTGGCGACCGTCGACGGGCCCGGCGACCCCGGGGCGGGTGACGGTGACCTGGCCAACTACGTGCGTCCCGAGATGCTCGAGCTCTACGCCGGGCTGTTCCACGACCCCGAGGACGCGGTCGCCCAGTACGTCGACCTGGTCGAGGCCGAGCTCAAGCACCAGCTGCTGGTGTCGGGCGTGGTGGTGGCGCTGGTCGGCGGGGTCGGGCTCCTGGTGCTGCTCGAGCTGCTCCCGGTGCGGCTGCAGCGCGACCGCCGCCGCGACACCGTGCGCGTCGGCCTCGCGGCACTCCTCGTGCTGGGGATGACCACCGGTCTGGCGACGGTGCAGCTGCAGGGCTCGACGGGGGGTCGTGGTCCGACCAGCGGCACCTACGAGCTCACCGCTCTCGACGACACCCTCGCCGACGGCGCGACCACGGACAGCCCGGTGGTGCGCGCGCTCCTCGGTGGGGCCTTGGCCAAGACGAGGGTGCTCGTCGAGCGGCAGGAGGCCGCCGAGCGCGACTACCGTGCCGCGGCCGAGGCGGGCCTCGACGAGCAGGCCGACCTGATGGCCGGGCCCGAGGACGGTGAGCTCTCCGTCATGATGCAGTCCGACATGCACTGCAACACGACCATGATCCGTCTGCAGCGGCGCGTGTTCTCGATGCTCGACGACGCCGGTGACGCGCCCTCGCTGCTCGCGATCTCCGGCGACCTCACCACCAACGGCACCGCGGCCGAGGGCACCTGCATCGCCGACGAGAGGGCCATCGCCGGTGACGCGCCCGTCGCCGCGATCGGAGGCAACCACGAGTCGGCCGGCAGCGAGGAGCAGATGGCCGACGCGGGCATGGAGGTGCTCGACGGGTCGGTCGAGGAGGTCGGCGGCGTCCGGGTGCTCGGCGACAACGACCCCTCGCGCACCGAGCTCTTCGGGACCACCGCCCTGCGCGGGGACGAGGGCCAGGAGGGCCAGGGGCAGCGGCTGCGCGAGGTGGCGTCGGACGCCGACAGCGACGAGCGCCCTGACCTGGTGCTCGTCCACGAGGCGTACGCCGCCCAGGCCTTCCTCGAGATCGAGTCGGTCGCCGACCTCCTGGAGTCACCCGAGACCTCGCTGACCGAGCCACCGGACGACGTCGAGGCCGACGGGGTCGGTGACGTCCCGGCGGGGGCGCTGTTCTACGGGCACTGGCACCGCCAGGTCCCCCCGCGCGTGCTCTGGAACTCCGACGGCACCTGGACGCTGCTGATGGAGCTCGACACCACGGGCGGCGCCGTCGACACCCCGACGATCAACAACTTCTCCACCCCCTGGTCACGCCCGCAGCAGGAGGCGTCGTTCCCGGTGGTGTTCCTCGACGAGGACAGCCGGTTGGTGACCGGCTACCAGCTCTACCGCTTCGGCACCGACGGCACGGTGACCGTCGAGCCGCGCGTCGACGTCGGCGCCACCCCGCCCGAGGAGGTGACCGCGCCGGCGGAGCAGGGCGACGCTTACGTCGGCAGCCAGGACACGTGCCCGGCGAGGGCGGCGTACCCGACGAACGCCCCGACGTCGAGCAGGGTGTGCGCCACCACCAAGGGCGTGACCCGTCCCCAGCGGCGGTAGAGCCAGCCGAAGAGCAGGCCCATCACCAGGTTGCCGACGAAGCCGCCGAGGCCCTGGTAGAGGTGGTAGCTGCCGCGCAGCACCGCGGCCACGACGATCGCCCTGGTGGCCGAGAAGCCCAGCTGGCGCAGCCGCACGAGCACGTAGCCCAGGACGATGAACTCCTCGAGCACGGCGTTCTTGACCGCCTGCAGCACCAGCACCGGCACGTTCCACCACGGCGACGTGTCGAGGCCCGAGGCGGCCACCGTCAGGCTGAGGCCCAGGGCGTGCATGACGAGGTAGAACACCAGCCCGACCGACCCGACCCCCGCGGCGACCAGCGCCCCCAGGGGCAGGTCGCGCCACCCGGCTCCCGAGAACCAGAGGTCGCGCAGAGCCGAGCCGGTGCGCACGAGGAGATACCCGGCCAGCGCCACCGGCACCAGGGCGAAGACGATGCCGAGCAGCTGGTAGGTCAGGTCGAGCAGCGGCCGCTCGGGGGTGTAGGACCCGTTGAGCGTCGTGGTCTGGGCGGCGAGGCCGCCGGGCTCGGTGGCCGCCGCGATCAACGACACCACGGAGTAGACCGCGCTGCGGCCCAGCGACAGCGACAGCACGATGACCAGCTCGAGCACCAGCAGCCGCCGGCTGGGGAGCGACGGCGACGCCTGCGACCGGGGCTCCCCGGCGGCGTACGTCGTCATGGGCACCATCATGCGGGCTGCGCGCAAGAACGCCGCCCCGCGACAGCCTCCTAGAGCTGGCCCACCACGACCGGGGTCGCACGGTCGGTGCCGAGGCTCCCGGTGTCGCTGTCGCCACCCTCCAGGGTCCCGATGACCAGGAAGATCGCCCCCACGACCACGACGAGCAGCAGCACGGCACCGGCGATGATTCGTCCAGACATGTGCCCATGCTGCGGGTTCGGGGGCCCGACGCACCGCACCCCGAGGGAGAGTGGACCGTCGGCGGCGGCTACCAGCCGAGCACGTCGCGCGCGGCGGCGGCGACCTGCTCGAAGCGCGCGCGGTCGAGCGCAGCACCCTCGCGGCGTACGTCGCCCGGCGCCAGCCGCAGCACCCGGTCCAGGCGCACCTCGCTGGGGCGGCCCTGGCGGTCCCAGGCACCGGTGCCGATGTCGAACCAGACGGGGCCGTCGGGTCGGCGCGGGTCGCGGTCGTGGTCCTTGCTGGTGAGCATCAGGCCGAGCAGGTCCTCGCCGGAGCGTGCGACCACCAGCACCGGGCGGTCCTTGCCCTGCGTGGGGTCCTCCTCGAACGGCACCCACGCCCACACGACCTCGCCGGGGTCGGCGTCACCGTCGGCCCGCGGGGCGTACTCGAGACGCGCTCGCCCCTCGAAGTCGCCGCGGTAGGCGGGACGAGCCGGCTCCTGCGCCGTCGCTGCGCCTCGCCGTCGTCGTCCCACCCGTCGCCACAGACGTGCCACCACCATGGACCGCACCCTAGGCCGCGCCGGGGCCCTCCTCGCCGGCGCACCGCGTCCGGGCGCCGCGCAACCCACCGGTCTACCACCGCCATCGCACCGGCGCCAGTGCGATGCGCCTCTACGAGGCCGGCCCCGGATTTGTCACGGTGGCCCCTTGACGGGGCCGAGGCGGAGCAGCGACGTCGTCCTCACCACGAGGCCCACCGCTTCCGGTCGCGCGCACGAGAGGCAGCCTGATGAGGAGATTCATCGCGGCACTGGTGGCGGCGGTGGTGGCGACGGCCCTCCTCCCCGGTGCGACGGTCCCTGCGTCCGCGGCGGTCGCGGGCGACCCCGTCGTGATCGGGAGCGCGTCCCGACCGCTCACCGGCGTCGACGTCTACCGAGCGAGCAACGCCCTGGTCCAGTACACGCCGGCCAGGGGCGCGACCACCGGCACCAACTCCTACGGCTTCGAGGCCGCGGTGGTGGGCGGCAAGGTCACCGTCGTGGCCAACGGCGTCGGCAACATGGCGATCCCCGCCAACGGCTACGTGCTCTCGGGCCACGGCACGGCCAGGACGTGGCTGCTGGCCAACGCGACGGTCGGTGCCACCGTGACCGTCGGCGGCACCACTCCTCCGCCGCCTCCTCCTCCGCCTCCCCCGCCGCCCCCGCCGCCCACCGGCACCAGCGTGACCGTCGCCGGCCAGACGCTGGCCCTGACCGGCACCGACGTCCGGCGTACCGCCAACGCCCTCGTGCTCTACAAGACGGGCTCGACCACCGGCACCAACGCCTACGGCTACGAGGCGGCCGTGTCGGGCGGCCTGGTGACCAGGGT
>CALRVO020000015.1:0-16988 GCA_943371595.1 Sphingomonas paucimobilis | reverse complement strand
TGGCACGAACCTTCGAGCTTGTTCAGGAGCTCATCAACCCGCCGCCGTCACCGTTCAGGATCAGGCGAGGATCGCGTGCACCAGGTTCAGATGAACCTCGCCTGATGCGTTGGAGGTCAAGCCGCCCGTACGTGCTGCGAGCCGGGCGGGCGAATCGCACGACGGCCAAGGAGCGACGAGCGCCCGCGAGGAGTCCGTCGTGACTCGCCGCGCTCGCACCTCGAGAGCCACCTTCAGACCCCCCGTGTCCGACGCTGCCAGACCATGTGTCCGCCTCGGAAGGGTCGGCGCGGGAGATCTCGAGGCTCGGCCGCGGGCGACCTCGGACCTCGATCACCGTGGCGGCGAGTCACGCACGGCGCCTGGCTAGCATCGCGGCATGAGCGACGCCGCACCTCGGGTGCCCGACGACACCGCCCCCCTGCCCCAGGGCGGGGCGATCCCGCTGCTGGGGTTCGGAACGTGGCAGATCAAGGGTGACGACGCGGTGCGGGCGACCGCGGCCGCGCTCGGGAGCGGCTACCGCCACCTCGACACCGCGACGATCTACGGCAACGAGGCCGAGGTCGGGCGAGCCCTGGCGGAGAGCCCGGTGGCCCGTGAGGACGTGTTCGTCACGACCAAGTGCCCGCCGGCCCGCGCGGGCCAGGAGCTGGCGACGCTGCGCGAGAGCCTTGAGCTGCTGCAGACCGACCACGTCGACCTGTGGCTGATCCACTGGCCCGGCGCCGGGTCGGTCCCCACCGAGATGTGGCGGGCGTTCGTCGAGGCCCGCGACGCGGGCCTGGCTAGGGAGATCGGCGTCAGCAACTTCGACGCCGCGCTGATCGACGAGGTCACCGACGCGACGGGCGTCGCGCCCGCGCTCAACCAGGTCGAGTGGAGCCCGCTGCTGTTCGACGCCGACGTGCTGGCCGCCCACCAGGAGCGCGGTGTCGTCCTCGAGGGCTACAGCGCGCTGCGCGGCGGCACGCTCGAGCACCCGGTCGTCGTCGAGGTCGCCGAGCGGATCGGGCGGACGCCGGCGCAGGTGATCATCCGGTGGCACCTGCAGCACGGGGTGGTCGTCATCCCCAAGTCGGTCCACGCCGAGCGGATCCGGTCCAACGCCGACGTCGGCGGCTTCGAGCTGTCCGCCGACGACATGGCCGCGCTCGACGCCCTCGGCACCACCTGAGGCGCGTCAGGAGCGGGCGCGCTCGGCCTTGCCGATCGTCTCCTCGACCAGCGAGCTGAGCCGGGCGCCGTGCGGCCAGCCGGCGTAGTGGCAGACCATGATCACGATCTCGCGCAGCGCGTCGGCGTCGAGGTCGCCGGACGACAGCGCGGCCGGCACCTGGATGCCCAGCACGTCGTGCTGGCCGGTGCCGGCGAGCATGCCGATCAGCAGCAGCCGGCGGTCGCGGTCGGTGAGCCCGGGGCGCTGCCAGACGTCGCCGAAGAGGTGGTCGGCGGTGTAGGCGAAGAAGTCGCCGGTGCCGTCGGTCATCTCGAACCCGTAGACCTCCTCCATCTTCTCCAGGCCGCGGCGGCGCTGCTCGGGGAGGTCGGCGAACTTGTCCGTCATGTCAGAGTCCTAGTCCGGTGCGGAGGCGGGTGAGGGCCAGGTCGGCCAGCGGTACGTCGACGCCGAGCTCGTCGGCCAGCTCGGTCGCGAAGCGCAGGTCCTTCTCCCCCAGGTCGGCGACGTGGCTGAAGACACCGTGCCAGAAGTCGTCGGCCGCGATCGGGGCCGTCGTGTCGCGCCACATGATCGCGCCGGGCCCACCGGTGATCGCGTCGGTGTGGCGTACGACGTCACCCAGGTCGGTCAGGCTGAGGCCCGCAGCCTCGGCGAGGCGCTGCGCCTCGGTCACGGCGGTGAAGGCCACGAAGTGCATGAGGTTGCGGGCCAGCTTCATCCGGGTGCCCGCGCCGATCGGGCCGGCGTGCACCACCTTCGAGCCCATCACGTCGAGGGCGGGCCGCGCGGCGGCGTACGCCTCGTGGGAGCCGCCGACCATGATCGCCAGCGTGCCCTCGGCCGCACCCATCGGGCCGCCGGAGACCGGCGCGTCGAGCACCCCGACGCCGTGGCGGGCGGCGGTGATCTCGAGCTGGCGCGGGGTCTGCGGCGCGACCGTCGAGTGGATGACGACGGTCTGGCCCTCGCGCGCCACCCCGAGCACCTGACCGAGCACCTCGCGGACCTGGTCGTCGTCGCGCACCATCACGCAGACGACGTCGACCGCCGCGGCCAGCTCGGCCACGGAGCCCGCCTTCCTCGCGCCGGCGGCGACCAGCTCGTCGACGGGGGTCGCCGCGACGTCGTGCACGACGAGGTCGAGGTCGGCGGCGGCCAGGCGCAGCGCCATCGGCTTGCCGATGTTGCCGAGGCCCACGAAACCGACGGCGGTCATCGGACGGCCTGGGTCAGCCGGACGCGTGCAGGATCGTTCGATCGCTCGGTTCTGCACGCCGAACGGTCGGATCCGCGTGCAGGATCGTGCGATCGCGCGGTCCTGCACGCCGGCCGACGCACCACCGCCCCGCTCATGCGCGGAACGTCTGTCCGCCGTCGACGGCGATGATCTGGCCGGTGATCCAGGAGGCCTCGTCGGAGAGCAGGAACAGGCAGGCACCGACCATGTCGTCGACGGTGCCCATGCGCTTGATCGCCAGGCTCTGCCGCACGATGTCCTTGGCCGCGTCGCCGGCCTGCACGCGGGTGGCCTCGGTGTCGGTCGGGCCCGGGGCGATGGCGTTGACGCGGATGCCCTGGCCGCCGAGCTCGTGGGCGAGCTGCTGGGTGAGGCCGTTGACGCCGACCTTGGCCAGGCCGTAGAAGCCCGAGTAGAGGTAGGCCGCGGTCGAGCTCTGGTTGACGATCGCGCCGCCGCCGCGCGCGGCCATCGACCGGTAGCAGGCCCGGGTCATCACCAGCGCGCCGTCCATGTTGACGCTCATGAACTTCCGGTAGTAGTCCCAGTCGACGCTGATCAGCAGGTCGAACTCCATCGTCCCGTAGATGGCGGCGTTGTTGACCAGCAGATCGATGCCGCCGTACGCCGCCGTGGCGGCCTCGACCATCGCCTCGGCCGACTCGTGCGACGAGACGTCGGTGCGGACGAAGAGGCCGCCGATGTCGGACGCGACCTTCTCGCCCGACCCGACGTTGACGTCGGCGACCACGACCGACGCGCCCTGGGTCGCCAGCGCGCGTGCGTAGGCCTCGCCGATGCCCTGCGCCGCGCCGGTGACGACCGCGACCTTGCCCTCGAACCTCATGTGCGTCTCCTGGTCAGTGGTCTCGTGACGGTTGCCAGCGCAACCTCCTCGACCAACGTGGGTTGTGTTGGGTCGGTTCGATCAGGCCGGGAAGGCCAGGGTCTTGGTCTCGAGGTACTCCTCGAAACCGGCGACGCCCATCTCGCGGCCGACGCCGGACTGCTTGTAGCCGCCGAAGGGTGCGTCGGGGCTGAACCACACGCCGCCGTTGACGGCGAGGGTGCCGGTGCGGATGCGGGATGCCACCGCGGTCGCGCGCTCGAGGGACGCGGAGTCGACCGAGCCGGACAGGCCGTACGCCGAGTCGTTGGCCAGGCGTACGGCGTCGTCGTCGCCGTCGTGGGGGATGACGACGAGCACGGGGCCGAAGATCTCCTCCTGCGCCAGGCGGGAGGAGTTGTCGAGCCCGGCGACGACGGTCGGCTCGACCCAGAAGCCCGGCTGGTCGATCACCGAGCCGCCCGTCGCGAACCGGCCACCCTCCTCGACCGCGAGCCGCAGGTAGGCCTCGACCCGGTCGCGCTGGGCCGCCGAGATGACCGGACCACAGATGGCGCCCGGGTCCTCGGGCGACTTGGCGCCGATCGACTCCATCGTCGCGGCGGCGACGGAGACCGCCTCGTCGTAGCGCTCGCGCGGCACGATCAGCCGTGTGGTGATCGCGCAGCCCTGCCCGGCGTGGATGCAGGCGGCGAAGGCGGTCGCCCCGGCGACGGCGGCCACGTCGGCGTCGTCGAGGGCGATGGCGGCGGACTTGCCGCCCAGCTCGAGGAACACCTTCTTCAACGTCGGAGCGGCGGCGGCCATGATCGCGCGGCCGGTCGCGGTCGAGCCGGTGAAGGACACCATGTCGACGCGAGCGTCGGTCGACAGCACCGCGGCCACCTCGTGGGACGACGGCGTGACGACGTTGAGGACGCCGGGCGGCAGGTCGGTGTGCTCGGCGACCAGCCGGCCCAGCTCGCAGGCCACCCACGGCGTGTCGGGTGCCGGCTTGAGCACGACGGTGCAGCCGGCCGCGAGGGCCGGGCCGATCTTGGCCAGGTTGATCTGCGTCGGCACGTTCCACGGCGTGATCGCGGCGACGACGCCGACCGCCTCACGGCGTACGGTCCGGCGGCTCGCGATGCCCATCGGCGAGGCGACGCCGAGGTCGGTCTCCCACGCGTAGGTCTCGGCCAGGTCGGTCACCCACCGCAACCCGTCGACCGGTACGTCGAACCCCGCGGCGCCCATCATGAAGTCGGGCATGCCGACCTCGGCCCGGGTCAGCGCCCGGAACTCGTCGGCGTGGTCGAGCAGCGCCTGGTGCAGCTGGCGCAGGCAGCGCACGCGCAGCGCGGTGTCGGTCGACCAGTCGGTCTCGTCGAACGCCCGACGCGCGGCCGCGATCGCGGCGTCGACGTCGGCGGCCGAGCCGTCGGGCGCCTGGCCGATCTCGGATCCCGTCGCCGGGTCGAGGATCGGGTACGACGTGGCCGCACCGACGAGCTTGCCGTCGATGAGCTGGAGCGGGGCGGGAGGAAGGCTCACGAGGTCGGCTCCGTGGTCGTGATCAGGTAGAGGCCGGCCTCGACGGGCGGCGGCCAGACCGGGGACGGGAGGTCCTTGAGGTGGTAGTGCCCGGGCACCCCGTGGCCGGTGACCTCCATCCGCTTGAGCAGCGTGTCGGGCGCCTTGCCCGCCTTGAGGATCTCGACGAACGTGTGCGCGGTCGACGGCATGTCGAACCAGTCGCGCTGCCAGGCGAACTTGAGCAGCCCGTCGTCGGCGCCCCCGACCTGCCGCTCGACGCCGAACCACGAGCCCCCGATGCCGAGGATCTCGTACTCCTGGCCGGTCTCGTCGTTGGTGATGCCCGAGCGCTGCTTCCAGAACCCGACGATCATCGCGTTGCGGTCGTCGATGACGGTGGCCTGGTAGTCGTAGTGCCAGCCGTCGAACCCGTCCATCTCGATGCCGATCGCCCAGTCGCGGATCTGGTCGCGCCCGACCGCCATGAAGTGCTCGTCGTGGCTGTACATCCAGCCGTACGACGCGTCCTCGGCGTACCACTCGGCCATCACCCGCCAGTCACCCTGACGCTCGGCGTCGCGGTTGACCTGCAGCCAGCTCTCCCAGAACTCGTCGATCTCCGCGCGGGTCAACCCACTCATGCGTCCTCCTCGATCGCCAGCGCCATCGCCGGGCAGTACTGGACCGCGGCCGCCACCTGGGGCCGCAGGGACTCGTCCGGGTGCTCCTGAAGCACCACCACCTGGTCGTCGTCGCCGTCGTACCCGAAAACGTCGGGCGCCTCGCCGGTGCACATCTGGTGGCCCTGGCACAGGTCGAGGTCGGCGGTGACCTTCATGCCGCCACCCCAAGGGTCTTGCCCACGGTGGTTGAGGTGCGAGCGAAGCGAGCCTCGAAACCACCACCGCCCGGATCCACGGTGGTTAAGGTGCGAGCGAATCGAGCCTCGAAACCACTCGCTCGACGCTCGTGTCCACAGGCTCGCGCCGACCGGTTGCCCGTGGTCGCCCCAGCGTCCAAGGTCCCGGCATGGCCTGGACCTACATCCTCAGCTGCAGTGACGGCAGCTACTACGTCGGCAGCACCGTCGATCTCGAACGCCGACTGTGGGAGCACAACTCCCCCGACATGGGCGCCACATACACCCGACGCCGACAGCCGGTGAGACTCGCGTGGGCGGCGGAGTTCGACTCGGTCGCGGCGGCCTTCCTCTTCGAGAAGCGCGTGCAGGGGTGGGGCCGCAAGAAGCGCGAGGCGCTGATCCGCGGCGAGTATGCCGAGCTCGTCGCGCTCTCGCGTCGCAAGGCGGTTCAGGAGCGCGAGGCTGCGGAGCGGGTCGGCAGGGACGGGCCCGGGGGTCTCGAGGCTCGTCGCTAGCGCTCCTCGCACCTCGACCACCGAACCCACGGTGGTTGAGGTGCGAGCGAAGCGAGCCTCGAAACCACCACCCGTCCAGCTCGACCTGGAGGTCTCGAGGCTCGTCGCTAGCGCTCCTCGCACCTCGACCACCGTGTGGGTCATCGCGCCCGCCGGCGGTAGCGGACCCGGCAGGGCTGGGCGAGCTGGATGACCATCTTGGAGACGTCGTCGCGGTAGTCCTCGGACGGCTGGGTCATCTCGAACTCGTAGTCGCGCAGGATCACCGAGAAGATCGCCTTGAGCTGCATCATCGCGAAGGCGTTGCCGACGCAGCGGTGCTTGCCGGCGCCGAAGGGGATCCAGGTCCAGCGGTGCTGCAGGTCGGCCTGGTGGCCGTCGAGGTAGCGGCCGGGGTCGAAGGCGTCGGGGTCGGGGAAGTCCTCGGGGATCCGGTTGGAGACCTTCGGTGAGGCGGCCACCATCGTGCCCGGCGCGATGGTGTGGCCGGCCAGCTCCATCTCCTGCTGCACGACCCGCAGCAGGATGATCAGCGGCGGGTGCAGCCGCAGGGTCTCCTTGAGCGCCGTCTCGAGCCGCGGGATGGACCGCAACGCCTGGAACGAGACGTCGGACCCGTCGGCGTAGAGCTCGTCGAGCTCCTCGACGATGCCGGCCATCACGTCGGGGTGGCGCATCAGCTCGATCAGCGCCCACGCGGCGGTGCCCGAGGAGGTGTGGTGGCCGGCGAACATCATCGAGATGAAGATGCCGGTGATGTAGTCGGCGGTCATGTCGATCGAGATGAGGACGTCGAGCAGGTCGCGCTCGTCCTTGGGGACCGTGCCCCGCTCGACCCGGCGGTCGATGATGTCCTGCACCAGGGCGACCAGCGCCTCGCGGGCGGCGTCGCGGACGCGGAACGACTCGATGTCGAGGTAGGGGTCGACGTAGGCCAGGGCGTCGGTGCCGCGCTCGAGGTCGTGGTAGTACTGGGCGAAGCGTTCGTCGAGCTCCTCGCGGAAGGGCGTGCCGATCAGGCACGCCGAGGTCGTGTAGATCGTCAGCTCGGCGAACCAGTCGAGCAGGTCGATCTCGCCCTCGTCGCCCCACGTGGCGACCATCCGGTTGATCTCGGCCTCGATGGTCGCGGCGTGGCCGCGCATCATGTCGCCCTTGAGCGCCTGGTTCTTGAGCATCTGCTGGCGCTCCTCGGGCGAGGCGTCGAAGACCACGCCCTTGCCGAAGATCGGCGTCATGAACGGGTAGGCCGCCGCCTGGTCGAGCGTCGAGTCGGGCGCCCGGAAGAACTGCTCGTTGGCCTCGGCCCCGCTGACGAGGACGACGTCGCGGTCGGCGAGGCGGAAGCGCCCGATGTCGCCGCACTCGTCGCGCACCCGCTGGAACAGGCCGATCGGGTCGACGCGCATCTCGGCGAGGTGGCCGTAGCCGTCGTCGGGCACGGCGTAGGACACCTCCGGGACCGCGGTCACGCCGACCTCCGGTGTACCCGGATCGGCAGGCTCGCAAAGCCCCGCACGTTGGTGGAGTGCACCCGCACCGCCCGCTCGGAGTCGACCTCGACGCGCTCGACGCGGCGGACCAGCTCGTCGAGCACGAGGTGGGCCTCGAGCCGGGCGAGGTTGGCGCCGAGGCAGAAGTGGCGCCCGCCGCCGAAGCTGAGGATCTGGCTGAGCTCGGCCCGCTCGCGCCCCACGTCGTACGCCGTGGGGTTGCTGAAGACCCGCTCGTCGCGGTTGGCCGACCCGAGGGAGACCAGCAGCTTGGAGCCCGCGGGGGCGGTGCGGCCGTGGAGGTGGACGTCGGCGCGCAGGTGACGGGCCAGCAGCTGGCTGGACGTGTCGTGGCGCAGGGTCTCCTCGATCCAGGGGTCGACGAGCGCGCAGGGGTCGGCGAAGACCGCGGTCATCTGGTCCGGGTGGGCGGCCAGGTGGTGCAGGGCGTTGCCCAGGAGCTTGGTGGTGGTCTCGTTGCCGGCGACGACCATCAGGAAGAGGAACGCGATGATCTCGCCGTCGTCGAGCCGGTCGCCGTCGACCTCGGCGGCCAGCAGCGCGGAGGTGAGGTCGTCACCGGGCTGGCGGCGCCGCTCGGCGAGCAGGTCGGCGTAGTAGCCGAAGAGCGTCATCGCGGCCTGCATGCCGGCGGGCGGCACGTCGTGCAGCCCGTCCTCGCGGTGGACCAGCAGGTCGGAGAGGCGGCGTACCTCGTCGCGGTCGGCCTCGGGGACGCCCATCATCTCGGAGATGACGTCCATCGGGAGCTTGCCGGCGAGCTGGGTGATCCAGTCGAGGTCGTCGCCCTCGGCCAGCGCCGCGTCGAGGTAGCGGTCGGTCAGCGCCTGCACCTGCGGGGCGAGCCCGCGCACCCGGCGGGGGGTGAACGCCCGCGAGACCAGCGAGCGGATGCGGGTCTGCTCGGGGGCGTCGAGGGCGAGGAACGACATCACCTGGTGGGCCTCCGGGTGCCAGGCCGAGGCGTCGAGGCTCACACCCATCCGGTTGCTGTACGTCGCGTCGTCGCGCAGCGCGGCGGCCACGTCGGCGTGCCGCGAGAGCACCCAGAAGTCGTGCTCGAGGTTGTGGTGCAGCGGCTCCTCGTCGCGCAGCCGCTGGTAGATCGGGTAAGGGTCGTCCTGGGTTGCGTAGTCGTAGGGGTCGAAGACGAGATCACCGACCGAGCGGTCGGACACCTGACTGGACACGTGTCCATTCTGACCGAATCGCGACCGCTGTCAAGGGGGCGAGTCAGCCTCGGACCACGGTGAGCGGCAGCGCCCGTCGCGGCTCGAACTCCCACGTCACCCCGGTCGAGAACCGGGTGACCGCGACCTCGTCGGCGACCTGCCGCTCCTCCCCCACCACGACGCGGACTCGCCACTCGTCCTCGTCGCCGGCGACCTCGACCGAGAAGCGCGGGTCGATGGCGTGCACCGCGGCGTCGAGGGCGGCGGTCCACCCGGGCCCGAGCAGACCGAGCCAGCCGCCGTCGTCGTGGGCACGCGACCGGCGTACGACGAGGGCGTCGCCGTCGGAGCGCAGGTCGACGTAGGCCGTGGGGCCGAGCATGGGCAGCAGGCGGAGCACCTCGAGCGCGGCCGCCTCGTCGGCCCCGAGTCCCAGGGTGGCGCGCAGCCGGCCCGCGGCCACGCCGGCGATGCCGGTCAGCTGCTTGCGCAGGATGCTCGTCAGCTGCTCTTCGTCGGCGGCCCGGGCCCGCACGGCCTGCCCGAACGACAGGTTGAGCAGCTGCATCTGGAGGCACAGCTCGTCGGCGATGCGCACGAGCGCGGAGTGCGAGAACTCCTCGGCCGGGAAGTCCGACAGCACCGGCCCGGCGTAGTCGGCGCGCCCCTCGTCGGTCGGCTCGACCGGTGCGAGAGCAGTGCTCGCGGCGAGGCTCGCGCGGATCGCGGCGAGGCCGGGCAGGTCCTGGGCCTCGGGGTGGCTGTCGTCGATGACGATGGTCCAGTGGCAGACCGCGCCACCCCGCGGCGCGTCGTACGGCGGCCGGTGGAGTGGGCGGATCTGCGCGCGTCGGTGGGTGGCGACGGCGGTGGCGTCGAAGGTCGGGTCCTCGATGTCGTGGCACATGGCGCGCACGTAGTCCTCGCCCATCGGCGCGACGTCGGCGAGCGCGCCGCAGTGGTCGAGCCAGAACTCGCCGCGCCGGGCGTCGACCACCTTGAACCGGAAGTCGAGGAACTGGTGGGGCGCACCGATGTCGAGCTGCAGCCCCTTGAAGATCGTGGGCACGTCGTCGCCGACGAAGGCGAGCGCCTCCTGCATCCGCCGGGTGTAGACCGGGCTCGCACATCCCCACTCCTCGATCGCGACCTGGGCCATCTCCTCGCGGCCGAAGGCCGAGATACACCAGGCCATCCCGGACCGGTCGATCAGCTGGCCGATCAGCAGCAGGTCGCGCACCAGGCGGGCGAGCTCGACGCGGGTGAGGTCGGCGTACTGCGAGCGAGGACAGGACACCTGATCAGACACCTGTCCAACTTAGCGCGGCTGACGTCGTCGGGGGAGCACCCGGGTCACCAGCAGGCCGAAGGCGGTCGCCAGGACGTACATCAGGATCGAGTAGACCGCGGCGGGGATGGCGACCTCGGTGCTGTCGAGCACGCTGAGGGCGATGGTGAGCGCGATCGTCGTGTTGTGGATGCCGACCTCCATCGAGCTGGCGATCGCCTGCGGCTCGTCGAGGCGCAGCGCTCGGGCACCGACGTAGCCGAGAGTGAGGCTGGCGACGCAGAACAGACCGGTGACGAGGCCGACCGCTTCGACGTAGTCGGCGAGGTTGTCGCGCTCGCCGAGCAGCGCGCCGAAGGAGACCGCGACCAGCACGACGATCGAGAAGACCCGCACCGGCCGGTCGGCCCGCGACGCGAACGACTCCGACCGGCGCCGCACGGCCATCCCGATCGCCACCGGCACCAGCACGATGGCGATCACCTGCAGCACCTTGCCGAGCTGGAGGCCGAGCTCACCGTCGGCGTCGAAGTAGCCGATGGCGAAGTTGGTGATCAGCGGGATGGTCACCGCCGCGATGACCGAGTTGATCGCGGTCAGCGTGATGTTGAGGGCCACGTCGCCGTGGAACAGGTGGCTGAACAGGTTGGCCGTGGTGCCGCCGGGCGACGCGGCGAGCAGCATCACGCCGACGGCGAGCAACGGGTCGAGGTCGAAGGCCACCACCAGGCCGAACGCGACGACCGGCAGCACCAGCACCTGCAGGACCAGCGCCACGGCGACCGCCTTGGGCGTGCGCGCGACCCGCCGGAAGTCGTCGACCGTCAGCGACAGCCCGAGCCCGAACATGATGATGGCCAAGGCGATCGGCAGGCCGACGGTGATGAGGGCCGAGTCGTTCATCGCGACAGTCAAGCACCGGACAGGGCCCGGCGGGCCCTCTCTGCGATTCAGGCGTCGTCCGCTCATGCCGAGAGTCGGGCGGCGGCACCCACGGCGGTCGAGGTACGAGGGCCCCTGGGCCCGAGCCTCGAGACCTGGTGAGTGACGCTGCCGACCCGAGTGGTCACGCTGGCAGCGCCGGCTGCGGGGGTTTCGAGGCTCGTCGCTAGAGCTCCTCGCACCTCAACCACCGTGGCGCCCGGCCAGGCCGCAGACACGCTGTCACCAAGCCTTCATCGCACAGAGGGCCGGCGGGGGCGCAACACTGCTGACGTGACTGCCGACGCCGAGGTCCTGCGCACGCCCGACGAGCGGTTCGTGGACCTGCCCGACTTCCCCTTCGCACCGCACTACGTCGAGGTGTCGACCGAGGGGATGCCCGCCCTGCGGATGCACCACCTCGACGAGGGCCCGGCCGACGGCCCGGTCGTGCTGCTCCTGCACGGCCAGCCGACCTGGTCCTACCTCTACCGCCACGTCGTCCCGGTGCTCGTCGACGCCGGGCTGCGGGTGGTCGCCCCGGACCTGATCGGGTTCGGCCGCTCCGACAAGCCCGCGTGCGCCACCGACTACACGCTCGCCCGCCACGTCGACTGGGTGCGCGCGCTCGTCGTCGCGCTCGACCTGCGCGACGTCACCCTGGTCGCGCAGGACTGGGGCGGGCCGATCGGGTTCAGCGTGCTGGCCGCCGAGCCCGACCGTTTCGCCCGGGTCGTGGCCGCCAACACGATCCTGCACACGGTCGACCCGTCGCTCGCGGGCAAGCTCACCTGGGCGCTGCACGGCGAGGGCGAGTCGCGGGTGGTGATCGAGCAGGCGCTCGTCGACTACCTCCTCCACACCCAGCGTGCGCCTGAGCTCCGGGCGAGCGACTTCGTGGCCGTGACCGCGGTCGAGCCACCGTCGACGGCCGTGTTGGCGGCGTACGACGCACCGTTCCCGAACCGACGCTTCACCGCCGGGCTGCGCCAGATGACCGCCCTGCTGCCGCTGACGCGCAACGACGTCGGCGCACGCATCGGGCGCCGCACCATGCGTGCGCTGGAGGCGTGGGAGAAGCCGTTCGTCACGTGCTACTCCGACGGCGACCCGGCGACCCGCGGCTGGGAGACGGTGTTCCAGGAGCGGGTGCCGGGCGCGCGGGGACGTGACCACGTGACGATCGCCGGGGCCGGCCACTTCCTGCAGGAGGACGCCGGCGCCGAGCTGGGCCGGGTCGTCGCGCGCGTCGTCGCGACGACCTGACGGCGACTCAGCAGCAGCGTTGCTGCGGCTGGGCGCCGTAACGGTCCTGGCGGCGTCGCTCGAAGGTGCGCCGGTCGAGCACGGGCCCGTCGGGGTGGCGGGCCCGCTCGTGGGCGACGTAGCGGTCGTAGGCCGACTCGCCGGTGACCTCGCGGAGGTACCACCAGACCCCGCGGCCCCACCGGGTCGGCCAGGAGGGCGTGCTCACGGCGCGGCGTCCCCGGCCATCGCGAGCTTCTCCTCCTTGGTGGCGACCAGGCCGGCCGGCGCGACGAGCGAGGAGCTCACGTAGGGCGACTCGGTGGTCGTCACCGTCTCGGGGTGGCGCAGCGAGCGGACGCAGACCCGGGCGGCGTCGACGATCACGATGATCACCAGCAGCGCGAAGAACGCTGCGAGGATGCCGTCGACCGTCGTGTTGGTGACCACCTGCTGCATGCCGTCGAGGTCCTTGGCCGGGGCGAGCACCTCGCCCGCGTCGAGCGCCTCGGCGAAGCGGGAGCGCTGGGCGAAGAAGCCGAGCGCCGGGTCGTCGGAGAACACCTTCTGGTAGCTCGCGGTGAGGGTCACCACGACGTCCCAGACCAGGGGTACGCCGGTCACCCAGGCGTACTTGAGCTTGCCGTGCTTGATGAGCAGGGTCGTGGCCACCGTGAGCGCGATGGCCGCGAGCAGCTGGTTGGCGATCCCGAACAGCGGGAACAGCTGGTTGATGCCGCCCAGCGGGTCGGTGACACCGGCGTAGAGGAAGTAGCCCCAGCCGGCCACGACGACCGCGCTGGTGACGTAGACCCCGGGCTTCCACGACACGTCGGCGAAGGGCTTGTGCACGTTGCCGAGGGTGTCCTGCAGCATGAACCGGCCGACGCGGGTGCCGGCGTCGACCGTGGTGAGGATGAAGAGCGCCTCGAACATGATCGCGAAGTGGTACCAGAAGGCCTGCAGCCCGCCGCCGAACGCCGCGGAGAAGATCTGCGACATCCCCACGGCCAGGGTGGGCGCGCCACCGGTGCGGGAGACCAGCGACTGCTCCTCGACCGCAGCGGCCGCGTCGGCGAGCTGGTCGGGCGAGATGACGAAGCCCAGGCCCCGTACGGCCTCGGACGCCGACTCGAAGCTGGTGCCCATCAGGCCCGCGGGCGAGTTCATGGCGTAGTAGAGGCCGGGGTCGATGATCGAGGCGGCGATGAGAGCACTGATCGCGACGAAGCTCTCGGCGAGCATGCCGCCGTAGCCGATGAGGCGGACCTGCGACTCCTTCTCGATCATCTTCGGCGTGGTGCCCGACGCGATCAGGGCGTGGAAGCCCGACAGCGCCCCACAGGCGATCGTGATGAACACGAACGGGAAGAGCGACCCCGCGAAGACCGGACCGTTGCCGTCGAGGGCGAAGTCGGTGACCGCCTTGTTCTCGAGGACCGGACGTGCCAGCACCAGCCCGACGGCCAGCAGGGCGATGGTGCCGATCTTCATGAAGGTCGAGAGGTAGTCGCGCGGCGTGAGGAGCATCCACACCGGCAGCACCGAGGCGACGAAGCCGTAGCCGATCAGGCAGAACACGAGGGTCTCGGGCGACAGGGTGAAGGTGTCGGCCGCCGCGGAGCCCTCGATGTAGCCGCCGCCGATGAGCGCGAGCAGCAGGAGCGCGACGCCGATCGCCGTCGTCTCCATGACCCGGCCGGGGCGCATGATGCGCAGGTAGAAGCCCATGAACAGGGCGATCGGCACGGACATGGCGATCGAGAACGTCGCCCACGGCGAGTCGGCCATCGCGTTGACCACGACCAGGGCCAGCACCGCGAGCAGGATGATCATGATCGCGAAGACGCCGATCAGCGCGGCGACGCCGCCGACGGGGCCGATCTCCTCGCGCGCCATCTGGCCCAGGCTCTTGCCGTCGCGGCGCATCGAGAGGAACAGCACGACCATGTCCTGGACCGCGCCGGCGAGGATGACGCCGACGATGATCCAGATCGTGCCGGGCAGGTAGCCCATCTGCGCGGCCAGCACCGGTCCGACCAGCGGCCCGGCCCCGGCGATCGCGGCGAAGTGGTGCCCGAAGAGCACCCGTCGGTCGGTCGGCTCGAAGTCGACGCCGTTGTCGAGCCGCTCGGCCGGGGTCGCCCGGGTGTCGTCGACCTCGAGGACCCGGCGGGCGATGAACCGCGAGTAGAAGCGGTAGCCGATGGCGTAGGAGCCCAGCGCCGCGCCGAGCAGCCACAGCGCCGAGATCTGCTCGTCACGGACCAGGGCGACGACGCCCCAGCAGACCGCGGCGACGACCGAGACGACGGACCAGACGACCATCTCGCGGGGGCTCATCCGGCTCGTGCCGGGATTGCGGGGACGGTGTGCGCCCTTGTCGGGCGGGGCTGTGGTCGTCACGATGGGACCTCCGGACGCGTGCGACGGGCGGCACGGCGGGCGTGGCAGCGGGCGCGAGGGTGGTCACGAGAAACGCCTGCCGCTCCCCCTCCGAGACCGAGTGACGGGAGTCACTGCGCACTATAGGCCGCGTCGGGGACAGGTCCAGGTCAGGTCGCGCGGAGGTCCTGCGCCGGGCCGGCCGCGACGACGCCGGGGGTCGTTGCCCACGACGCGAGCAGCGGCAGGGCGCGCGCGGTCGCCGAGCCCGGCTCGACGGTGTAGACGATCAGGCGCTGCTCGGGGTCGTGCGGGGTGGTCAGCGCCTCGATGCCGAAGCACAGCGGCCCGAAGGCGGGATGGGCGATCTGCTTGGCGACCGAGGTGCGGTCGGTGACGCCGTGGTCGTCCCACCACCGCGCGACGTCGGGGTCGCTGGTGCGCAGGTCGGCGACCAGGGCGAGCAGCCGCCGGTCGTGCGGGTGGCGCCCGACCTCGTAGCGCATCGACCCGACGGCGGCCGCGGCGAAGTCGGCCCAGTTGACGATGCGCTCGCGCGCCCCCGGGTCGAGGAACAGCCAGCGCAGGAGGGAGGTGCCGGGCTCGAGCGCCGCCCCGAGGAGCGCCGGCAGCAGCGCGTTGCGGGCCAGGACCTCACCACGGCGACCCAGCAGCAGCGCGGGCACGTGGTCGACCGTGGTCATCAGTCGCAGCAGCCCCGGGTCGGGCTGCTGGGGCGTCTCCCACACCGGCGGCGCGTGGCGTCGTACGGCGGGGGCGGCGAGGTCGCGCAGGTGCGCGCGCTCGAGGTCGTCGAGGCGCAGCGCGCGGGCCAGGGCCTCGAGGACGTCGTCGGTCAGGGTCTGCTGGCGCCCCTGCTCGATGCGGCTGTAGTGGTCGGCGCTGAGCCCGGCGAGCACGGCGAGCTCCTCCTTGCGCAGGCCCGGGACGCGCCGCGGCCCCGGGAACGCGTCGATGCCGGCCTGGGCCGGGGTCAGCCGGTCGCGCCGGGACCGCAGGAAGGCCCCCAGGGCGGCGCGGTCCGATCGAGCAGGCACCCCCTCAGCCTAGGAGCGCGTCGGGCGTCGTGCCTGGTCACGTCGTGACCAGGCAGCACTCACCCTGGTGCGGTCTCCTGCGGACCGGTCGACTGGCGCCATGACCACCACCGACACCCTGTCCCTCGCCGGCCGCCGCGCCGTCGTCACCGGCTCCACCAGCGGCATCGGCGCCGCCACCGTCCGCCTCCTCGCCGCCCGCGGCGCCCACGTCGTCGTCACCGGACGCGACAAGGTCCGCGGCGACGCCGTCGTGGCCGACGTACGCCGCGACGGCGGGTCCGCGGTGTTCGTGCCGTCGGAGCTCGCCGGCCCGCCCGACGCGCTGCGCGACACGGCGCGGGCCTGGGCCGAGGCACTCGGCGGACCCGTCGACCTCCTCGTGCACAACGCGGCGCTCTGCCCGCCAGTCGACACCGTCAGCCTCACCGACGCCGACCTCGAGGCGACCCTGGCCGTCAACGTGCGCGCACCGCACGTGCTCACCGCGGCGCTGGCCCCGCCGATGATCGAGGGCGGCGGCGGCGCGATCGTGGTGATCGGTTCCTGGATGGCGACGGTCGGCCACGCCTTCGTCGGCCTCTACTCCGCCACCAAGGCCGCCGAGGAGCAGCTCGCCCGCAGCTGGGCCGCCGAGCTCGGCCCCCGCGGCGTCCGCGTCAACACCGTCTCCCCCGGCGCCACGCGCACCCCGATCAACGAGGGCGCCGACGAGGTCGTCGCCCGGATGACCGCCGGCACCCCCGCCGGTCGCCCCGGCACCCCCGACGAGGTCGCCGCCGCCGTGGCCTGGGTGGTCTCCGACCAGGCGGCCTACGTGCACGGCGCGACGATCGCCGTCGACGGCGGCATCACCGCCACCCGCACCGCCTGAGCCGACGGTGGTCGAGGTGACCTGCCCAGGCGGCCCCACACGGTGGTCGAGGAGGCCGCCCGCGGCCGTCACGAGACCACAGACCGCAACCGACCTGGCCGAGCCGACCCCGCACCTGCGGTGGATGGTCTCGAGACGGTTGCCAGGGCAACCTCCTCGACCACCGCGGGTCCGGTCGGCGTACGACGCCACCACACGGTGGTCGAGGAGGCCGCCCGCGGCCGTCACGAGACCACAACCGACCCGGCCGAGCCGACCCCGCACCTGCGGCGGATGGTCTCGAGACGGTTGCCAGGACAACCCCCTCGACCACCGTGGGGCCGGTCCTCGTACGACGCCACCACACGGTGGTCGAGGAGGCCGCCCGCGGCC
>CALRVO020000014.1:0-17112 GCA_943371595.1 Sphingomonas paucimobilis | reverse complement strand
GCACGGGGGGCGCGAGGTGTCCGCGGCGTCCCCGGAGCAGCTGAGCCGGCGCGGGGGGCGCGACGGGTGGTCATCACGACCTCGGCCGGGAAGCCGCCGTCCTCGGGGGCGGAGCCGGCCCACTGGTAGCACTCGAGCCGGGCGCGGGCGGCGTGGCGCTCGCGCTGGGTCGGATCGGTGATCGGCAGGTCGTCGTGGGCGCGCAGGAGGTCGTCGTACCGCTCCCCCACCCAGCCGCGGTCGTCGACGACGAGGGCCGTGAGCGGCGGGTAGCCGTCGCGGTGGTGCAGGTGGGCCAGCGGCGCGAGGACCTTGGCGAGCCAGCGGTCGTGCGGACGGGCGGTGTTGATGCCCGACTCGGCCTTCAGCCGCTCGGCGAGGGCCGACTCGGTGATCGTGGCGTGGTAGCCCTGCGCGGTCTCCTCCAGGATCGGGTGGGTCACCCGGGCCCAGGTCTCGAGGGCGATCGCCTCGGACGTGCCACGACCCTCGGGTTCGTACCAGAACCCCTTGCGCTCCTGTTGGTACTCGGACACGCGTCGAGCATAGGTCGAGGGCCCGGTAGCCTGCCCGGCGGGACGGACCGACCCGGCCCGTCCACCCCCAGAACAAGTCCCACACCCATTGAGCGCAGGAGCACAGGTGCCCGACGTCAAGCCGTTGCAGAAGGTCCTGATCGCCAATCGTGGCGAGATCGCCGTCCGGGTCATCCGGGCGTGCAAGGACGCCGGGATCGGCAGTGTCGCGGTCTACGCCGACCCCGACCGCGACGCCCACTTCGTCCGCATCGCCGACGAGGCCCACTCCCTCGGCGGGGCGACGCCGGCCGACTCCTACCTCGACATCGCCAAGATCATCGCCGTCGCCGAGAAGTCCGGCGCCGACTCGGTGCACCCGGGCTACGGGTTCCTGGCTGAGAACGCCGACTTCGCGCAGGCCGTGATCGACGCGGGCCTGATCTGGATCGGTCCGCCGCCGGCGGCGATCGAGGCGCTCGGCGACAAGGCCAAGGCCAAGCACATCGCCGTGCGCGCCAACGCGCCGCTGGCGCCCGGCACCAAGGACGCCGTCAAGGACGCCGACGAGGTCGTCGCGTTCGCGAAGGACAACGGGCTGCCGGTCGCGATCAAGGCGGTCTTCGGTGGTGGCGGGCGCGGCCTCAAGGTGGCCCGCACGCTCGAGGAGATCCCCGACGCCTACGAGTCCGCGGTCCGCGAGGCGGTCAGCGCGTTCGGTCGCGGCGAGTGCCTGGTCGAGAAGTTCCTCGACAAGCCCCGCCACGTCGAGACCCAGTGCCTGGCCGACCAGCACGGCAACGTGGTCGTGATCTCGACCCGCGACTGCTCGCTGCAGCGCCGCAACCAGAAGCTCGTCGAGGAGGCCCCCGCGCCGTTCCTCACCGACGACCAGGTCGCCAAGCTCTACGAGTCGTCGAAGGCGATCCTGCGCGAGGCCGAGTACGTCGGCGCCGGCACCTGCGAGTTCCTCGTGGCCGCCGACGGCACCATCTCGTTCCTCGAGGTCAACACCCGCCTCCAGGTCGAGCACTGCGTGTCCGAGGAGGTCACCGGCATCGACCTGGTGCGCGAGATGTTCCGCATCGCCGCCGGCGAGGAGCTCGGCTACGACGACCCGAAGGTCACGGGCCACTCGATCGAGTACCGCATCAACGCCGAGGACGGCGGCGCCAACTTCATGCCGGCGCCCGGCACGCTGACGGCCTGGAGCCCGCCGCAGGGTCCCGGCGTCCGCATCGACGGCGGCTACGAGAACGGCGAGACCATCCCCGGCTCGTTCGACTCCCTGATCGCCAAGCTCATCATCACCGGCCGCGACCGCACCCAGGCGCTGGAGCGCTCGCGTCGTGCCCTCGACGAGTTCGTCGTCGACGGCATGCCGACCGTCATCCCGTTCCACCGCGCCGTGACGCGCGACCCGGCCTTCATCGGCGACGGCGAGACGTTCCACGTCTTCACGCAGTGGATCGAGACCGAGTTCGACAACCAGATCACGCCGTACGGCGGCGACGTCGGCGAGGCCGAGGAGGCCGGTGAGCGGCAGACCGTGGTCGTCGAGGTCGGCGGCAAGCGCCTCGAGGTCGTCATCCCGTCGGGTCTCGGCGGGCTGTCCTCCGGCGGTGGCGGTGGCGGGGCCAAGAAGCCCAAGCGCGCGGCCGGCAAGAAGGCCGGAGCCGCCGCGTCGGGCGACTCGGTGGCCAGCCCCATGCAGGGCACCATCGTCAAGGTCGTCGTCGAGGAGGGCCAGGAGGTCGCCGAGGGCGACACCATCGTGGTCATCGAGGCCATGAAGATGGAGCAGCCGCTCAAGGCCCACAAGGCCGGCACCGTCACCGGCCTGTCGGCCGAGGTCGGTGCGACCGTGACCAGCGGCGCCGTGGTGTGTGACCTCAAGGACTGAGCCGACCGACCGCGACGTCTCGACCCAGACCGTCCTGGCCGGGGTCGTCACGTCGGTCGTCGGGTTCACCTCGTCGTTCGCCGTCGTCCTCGCGGGGCTCACCGCCGTCGGGGCTGCCCCCGCGGAGGCGGCGTCCGGGCTGCTCGTCGTCACCATGACGATGGGCCTGGGCTCGCTGCTGTTCTCGTGGCGCACCCGGCTGCCCGTCGTCTTCGCCTGGTCCACGCCGGGTGCGGCACTGCTGGCGGGGGCGACCGTGCCCGACGGCGGGTACGCCGACGCCGTCGGTGCCTTCGTGGTGGCCGGGGTGCTCTACGCGCTGACCGGGTTCTTCCGCCCGCTCGGCGAGCTGGTCGCGCGGATCCCGATGCCGCTGGCCAACGCGATGCTCGCCGGGGTGCTGCTGGTGCTGTGCGTGCAGCCGTTCCGGGCCCTGGCCGACGAGCCCGCCGCGATCGCCCCGGTGCTCGCGACCTGGCTGGTGCTGCTGCGGGTCTCGCGCCGCTGGGCGGTGCCGGGCGCCTTCGCCGCGGCCCTGGTCGTCATCGTCGTCAGCGGCTCGCTCGGCGACGTACGCGCCGGCGACCTGGCGCCGACGCTCGCGTGGACCACGCCGTCGCTCGACCCGGTGACCGTGCTGGCGATCGGGCTGCCGCTCTACCTGGTGACGATGACGAGCCAGAACATCCCCGGGGTGGCGGTGCTGGCCTCGTTCGGCTACACCGCTCCCCTGCGCCCGGCCCTGGGCTTCTCCGGCGTCGTGACGGTCGCGACGGCTCCGCTGGGCGGCTACACGATCAACCTCGCCGCGATCTCCGCCGCGCTGTCGGCCGGACCCACCGCCGGCGACGACCCGCAGCGCCGGTGGGTCGCCGGGGTGTCCTCCGGGGTCACCAACCTGTTCCTCGGTCCGCTCGCCGCACTCGTCACGACGGTCTCCGCCGTCGCCCCCGCCGGCGTGATCGCCGCCGTCGCCGGGCTCGCCTTGCTCGGCACCTTCGGGTCAGCGGCGGCCGCCGCCCTGGCCGACGACGGAGCCCGCGAGGCCGCCGCGATCACCTTCGTCGTCGCTGCCTCGGGGCTGACGGTCGCCGGGGTGGGGTCGGCCTTCTGGGCCCTGGTGGCCGGCGGCGTCTACCTGGTGGTCGTCCGACCGGGGTGGCTCATCGGTAGCACGGTCGGGGCGGTCGACCGGCGCGGGTAGCGCGCCTCGTCAGCCGCCGGTGCCGCCGCGGGTGCCCGACAGCTCGGCGAAGACCACCGTGTTGTCCTCGTAGGTCCCGGTGCTGGCGTCGAGGCCGCTGCAGGTGATCAGCCGCAGCCCGGGATGGTCGATGTCGCCGTAGACGGTGCTGGTCGGGAACGCGCTCTTGGCGTAGCTCTCGGTGTGGGTCACCGTGAAGATCGCGGTGGTGCCGTCCTGGCGCAGCACCGCGACCTCGGCTCCGACGGCCACCTCGCCGAGACGCTCGAAGACGCCCGGGGTCCCGTCGTAGCTGACGTGCCCGGCCAGGATGGCCGGGCCGAGCTCCCCTGGCGTGGGTGACCCGTCGTACCAGCCGGCCGGGAAGGCGCCGGGAGGTACCTCGAGGGTCCCGCCCGGCGTCAGCCCCAGGTCCATGACGTCGACGTCGACGCCGATGGCGGCGATCGTGAGCCGTTCGGGGACGGAGGCACCCAGAGGTGTCACCGGCCCGACGTCCTGGTCGGCACCAGGCGTCGCGCGCTGACCCCGGGGCGCCCGATCGCGCCCCTCCGAGCCGTGCACTGCGGCGCTCGGGGGCGACCCGGCGGCGCCGGCGGCGATGACGGGGGACGTGTCGAGGGCAGCACCCGGCGAGGTCCCGGCACTGGCGAACAGCGTGACCAGCACGACCACGGCCGTGACCGTCACGGACGCCGCCGCCGTCGTGAGGAGCGCGGGGAGCCTGCGGGCCCGGCGGTGCCGTCTCACGCCGTCCGGCGGAACCGGACCCCGGCGACGCTCAGCAGGCTGAGGACGCCGATGACGACGCCCCCGACGATCAGGGGTGTCGCGTGCTGGGTCGAGGCCGGCCGGGTCTGGCCGGTCGGTACGCCGCCGCCGGGCGGGTTGGCGATCTGCGTGCTCTTGTCGCTGCCGCCCTCGCCGCTGCTGCCGCCGTCGTCGCCGCCGTCGTCGCCGCCGTCGGTGCCACCGCCCGTGCCGCCGCCCGTGCCGCCGTCGCTGCCGCCGTCGGTGCCACCGCCCGTGCCACCGGTGCCGCCACCGGTGCCGCCACCGGTGCCGCCGCCGTTGCCGCCACCCGTGCCGCCGCCGTTGCCGCCGCCGTTGCCGCCGCCGTCAGTGCCGCCGCCGTCAGTGCCGCCGCCGTCGGTGCCGCCACCCGAACCGCCACCGCCACCGGTGCCGCCACCCGTGCCACCGCCGACGGGCGTGGTGCACTGGGGTGAGGTGATGACGTTGGAGTCGAGCGTCACTGCTCCGATCCGGGCTAGCAGCCGCCCCTGCAGCCGCGCGCCGGTCTGCATCGTGATGCTCTGGTCGGCCATGACGGTGCCGACGAAGCGCGTGGTCGTGCCGAGGGTGGCGGAGCTGCCGACCTGCCAGTAGACGTTGCAGGGGTTGGCCCCGCGCACGAGCACGATCGAGCTGCCCGATCCCGTCGTCAGCGTGGAACCGGCCTGGAAGACCCAGACGGAGTCGGGGTCGTCCTGTCCGTCGAGGGTCAGGACGCCGTTGAGCGCCATGGCCGCCGGTCGCCGGTAGACGCCGCCGACCAGGGTCTCGCCACCGAGCTCGCTGTCGGCCGCGACCGGCGGTGTCTGCCCCGCTGCGTTGTCGTAGGCCGTCGTCAGGTCCGTCTGGGCGGTGTTGCTCAGCGCGTCGCCGGCGTGCGTCGTACCGCCCACGACGATCGACCCGGCCCCGGTGATGGCGGTGCCCGGGGAGACGCCGATGTTGCGATCGACCGAGGTGGGTCCGGTGTTGGTGACCGTGGAGCCGGCCAGGACCGAGAAGTCCTGGGCCACGCCGAGCGGTACGACCGTCGCCTCCGCGCTGGCCAGGCCGGACAACGGCGCGACGACCAACCAGCTCGCGACGCAGAGTGCGAGCGCGGCCTGACCACGTCTGGTGAGGGTGGGTGAGGTGGACATGCAGGGCTCCGCTCGCGGGCTGTGCGTGGGCCGCCGAGTCGGCAGCCGAAGATCCGGACACGAGACGAAGCAGATGGTTGCCGAACTTGTACCCGGTTGTTGCCACGAGATGCGCGCCGCCTCGGTGGCGACAGCGGCGGGCACGCGGCGGCGGCGTCCTGCTCGCGCAGTTAGCGAGCAGCCACTCGCTAAGTTAGGGTCGGGCTCGTGCCCACCCAGCTCGAGCGTCGTACGGCGACGGTGACCCGGCTGCTCGACGCGACCGAGGTCGTCGTCCACGAGCGGGGGTACGCCGCCACGACGGTCGCCGCGGTGTGCGCGGAGGCGGGGGTCAGCCAGGGCGGGCTGTTCCGGCACTTCCCCCACCGCCGGGCGCTGCTGGTCGCCACGGCCACACGGGTGGCCCAGCGCCAGACGGACCACGTGCCCGCAGGGCTCGGCCTGCTCGACGCCCTGCGGCACCTGCGCGACCTGGTGCGCTCGCGGCCCAACCAGGTCTGGCACGAGCTCGTCCGGGCCGCCCGCACGGACGCCGAGCTGCGCTCCGACCTGGCCCCCGCGCTGCGCGACTACCACCGGCGCACGGGCGCGGCCGTCGCCGCGCTCGTCCCCGCCGGCCGGCCGTGGACCGACCGGCACCAGGCGGCGCTGCGCGTCGTCGTCAACTACCTCGACGGTGAGGCCGCCGTCGCGCACGTCCTGCCCGACCCCGCCCGCGACGAGGCCACCTTGAGGGCCCTCGCCGACCTGCTCCACCCGCTCTTCGAGGAGACCCCATGAGCATCACCCCCGACAGCACCTTCGAGCCCGACGCGATCGTCGTCGGTGCCGGTCTCGCCGGCCTGGTCGCCACCCACGAGCTCGTGCTGGCCGGCAAGAAGGTGCTCGTGCTCGACCAGGAGAACCGCGACAACCTCGGCGGCCAGGCGTTCTGGTCGCTGGGCGGGCTGTTCCTCGTCGACTCCCCCGAGCAACGCCGGATGGGCATCAAGGACTCCCGGGAGCTCGCCCTGCAGGACTGGTGGGGCTCCGCGCGGTTCGGCGACTCCGCCGACGAGGGCGGCGACGACTGGGGTCGTCGGTGGGCGCGCGCCTACGTCGACTTCGCGGCCGGCGAGAAGCGCGACTACCTGCACGCGCTCGGGCTCCGGTCGGTGCCGATGGTCGGCTGGGCCGAGCGCGGTGGCGCCGACCCGCAGGGCCACGGCAACTCGGTGCCGCGCTTCCACCTGACGTGGGGCACCGGGCCCGAGGTCGTGCGGATCTTCGCCGAGCCCGTGCTGGCCGGCGAGGCGCGCGGTCTCGTGCGGTTCGCCTTCCGGCACCAGGTCGACGAGGTCGTCGCCGAGGAGGGGACCGTGGTCGGCGTCCGCGGCTCCGTGCTCGAGCCCAGCCACGAGGCCCGCGGCGTCGCGTCCTCGCGCGTCGTCGTCGACTCCTTCGAGCTGCGTGCGCCCGCCGTGATCGTCACCTCCGGCGGCATCGGGGGCAACCACGACCTGGTGCGCCGGACCTGGCCGACCGAGCGGATGGGTGCGGCTCCCGAGCACCTGATCTCCGGCGTACCTGCTCATGTCGACGGGCGGATGCTGGCGATCAGCGAGTCGGCCGGGGCGCGCGTGGTCAACCGCGACCGCATGTGGCACTACACCGAGGGCATCCACAACTGGGACCCGATCTGGCCCGAGCACGCCATCCGGATCATCCCCGGCCCGTCGTCGTTGTGGCTCGACGCGCACGGCAGGCGCTTCCCCGCCCCCAACTTCCCCGGCTGCGACAACCTGCAGACGATGCGGGCCATCCTGGCGACCGGCTACGACTACTCGTGGTTCGTGCTGACCCAGACGGTCATCGAGAAGGAGTTCGCCCTGTCGGGCTCCGAGCAGAACCCCGACATCACCGAGAAGGACCTCAGGGTGCTGCTGCGCGAGCGCCTCTCGAAGGGCGCCCCGAGCCCGGTCGAGCGGTTCAAGGAGCACGGCGAGGACTTCGTCGTGGCCGACACCGTCGACGACCTCGTGGCCGGCATGAACAAGCTGGCCCGCAGCAGCGGCGACCTGCCCGCGCCCGTCCTCGACGTCGCCGAGGTCGAGGCGATGGTCATCGCCCGCGACCGCGAGCTCGACAACGGCTTCTCCAAGGACGCCCAGCTGATGCTGGTCGCCAACGCCCGTCGCTCGCGCACCGACAAGGTCGTGCGGGTCGCCAAGCCCCACAAGGTGCTCGACCCCGCCCACGGGCCGCTGATCGCCGTGCGCCTCAACATCCTGACCCGCAAGACCCTCGGCGGCATCCAGACCGACCTGTCCTCGCGCGCCCTCGGCGCCGACGGCCGGCCCGTCCCGGGCCTGTACGCCGCGGGTGAGGTCGCCGGGTTCGGCGGCGGTGGCGTGCACGGCCACAACGCCCTCGAGGGCACCTTCCTGGGCGGGTGCATCTTCTCGGGCCGGGCGGCGGGGCGCGCGGTCGCCGCTGGCGGCTGAGCGACTCAGCCGACGGGCCCTGCGACGACGGCGCTGCCGGTGTTCCCGGCGGCGTCGGTCGGGACGGCCCGCGCGTAGTAGGCGAAGGCGTCCGACGGGACCGACGCCGGGGCCGTCCAGCTGTTGCTCGACGAGACGGTCACGACCGTCGCCGGGCAGGAGTCCCACAGGGGCGGGAGCAGGGTGAGGAAGAGCAGTCCGATCCCCCGGCAGAACGTCACCGTCACCGACGCCGACTCCGACGTGGTGCCCGTGACCGTGAGGTTGCTCCCACTACGCGTGAACCCGGTGATCGCGACGGTCGGTGCGACCGTGTCCCGCACCACCGTGGCCACCCCCGAGGCGGTGCTGGGGTTGTCGGCGAGGTCGACGGCCGCCCCGGCGGGCACCGAGACCGACAGGGTGCCGTCGGAACCCATCCCGGAGATGCCGACGGTGTAGGTCGAACCGGACCCGCCGACGCTGGCCACTGCCCCGCTCACCCCTGAGAGCGCCACGTCGGAAGCGGCGAACCCGGTGACCGTCTCGGAGAAGGTGACGGTGAGCTGCGCGGTCGCGGCCTTGGTCGGGTCGGCCTGTCCGACGGCCCGGGCCACCGTCACCGTCGGTGCGGTGGTGTCGAGCTTGACGGTCGTGGACCCGGTGGTGCTGACGTTGCCGGCCCCGTCGGTGGTCCAGTAGGTGACGGCGCGGGTGCCGTCACCGCTCACCGCCACCGAGGTGGTGGCGGCCGCCACGGTCGTGACCGAGCCGGCATCGATGCGATAGCTGATCGACGCGACGCCGGCCGGACCGACGTCGGTGGCCGTGAGGGGCACCGTGACGGGGGCGGTGCGCTGGTAGCCGTTGGCGTTGGCCACCGGTGACACCGCGCCCGCCGCGATGCTCGGCGCCGCGACGTCGGTCGCGAACGCGGCGCTGGCCGTGCTGGCGCTGGTCCAGCTCTGCTGCGTGGCCGTGACGACGTAGCGGTGCGTGCCGGTCGGCACGCCCGTGTCGTCGCAGGTGAGCGCGGTCGTCGGGCTCACGGTGCTGGTGCCGCAGGCGGCCGACGTGCTGCCGTCGGCGGTGTCTACGCGACGTACGACGTAGGACTGGGCGGCGAGCCCGCCCGACGTGACCGCCGCCGTCCACGTCACGCGGACGGTGCTCGACCAGGCCGTGCCGCTCACCGTCACCACCGGGGCGCTGAAGGTGGCCGTCGAGGCCGCCCCGCTGCCCAGGCCCGTCGTGCGCCAGAAGGCCCATGCGGGCTGGGCGCACAGGAGCGTGAGCAGGGCGACCCCGACCACCGTCCCCCGCCGCAGCACGACCGTCCCGGGTCAGGAGGCCGCGTAGGCGATCTCGACCGAGGCTCCCTTGCACTGGTCCTGGTTGGCCCCGGCCTTGTTGTTGAAGGCGATCGTGAGGCCCGTCCAGCTGCCCTGGCTCGTGCCCGCGGCCACCTGGGCGTTGACCACGGCAGTGCCGCCGAGCGTGTAGTCGCTCGCGTCGCACGTGCCGGCCACGGCCCCGCCGGCCTTGGTGACGGTCAGGCCGGTGATCGTCACCGAGCCGATGTGGACCGGGCCGCTGTTGGGGTTGTCGAACGTGCCGCTGAGCGTCTGCGCCGCGACCCCGGGAGCGAGGTTGGCGATCGCCGTCGTCTGGTTGACGGTCACGGGGGTGGTGGTGTCGGTGGTGACGGTGCCCGACCCGCTGCCCCCGGCCGTCCAGTAGGCGAAGGCCCCACCGGCGGCGACGAGCACGCCCACCGCGGCCAGCGCGGCCACCTTCTTGCGACGCCTGCGCGGCCTGGTCTCGACGTGGTTGGACATCTGGTTCCCCCTTGGACGTGCGACCCGGGTCGGGACGGCCCCGCGGACAGGGAGCGCGTCGTCCCACACTGCGCGTCGCCGACGTCGACGGCCACGGCCGTTGGTGCAGACCCTGATGGCCCCGTGTGGCCATGCGCGACCACCGACCGGCCATCGGGTCGGACCGTCGGGTCAGTCGACGCCCGGCATCGCCACCGACAGCACCACGGTGACGACGTCGTCGAGCTCGATCCCCTCGCTGCGGCGTACGGCGTCCTTGACCGGCACGACGTAGCCGCCCTCCCGGGGCCACAGCGAGGTGGTGAACTCGGTCGCGCCGATGCGGCCGGTGACCGGGACCATCCCCCAGCCGTAAGACACCAGGGGCGCGACGTCGGCGAGCTCGCTGCGCTCGGGCTCGGGCACGTGGACGAAGTGGTAGGGCGCCGGGCCGCGCCACGACACCACCACCCCGCTGAACTCCAGCTCCACGGGCACCACCCTAGGCTCAAGAACATGTCAGACGACGGGATCAGCCTGCGCGACCCTGCCCACCGGGTCAGCCCCCGGGCGCGGGTGATGTGGACCGTCACCGCCGCCGTGGAGGGGGTCGTCACCCTCGGGGTGCTGCTGGTCGCGGTGCTGGTCTGGGACGTGCCGTGGTGGACGCTCGCAGCGCTCGCCGTGGCGGTCGCGGGGTGGACCGCCGTCGTGCCCCGCTGGCGCTACCTGGTGCACCGGTGGGAGACCACCGACACGGCGGTCTACACCCAGACCGGCTGGTGGGCCCGGGAGCGCCGGATCGCGCCGATGAGCCGCATCCAGACCGTCGACTACGCCGAGAGTGCCGTAGCCCGCCTCTTCGGGCTGGCCAGCGTCACGATCACCACCGCCTCCGCCGCCGGGGCGCTCAGCATCGACGGGCTCGAGCGCGACGTCGCGCGGCGCCTGGTCGACGACCTGACCCGCCAGGCCGACGCCGTCGAGGGCGACGCCACGTGAGCCTGCCCCCGCCACCGCCTCCTCCGCCACCGCCTCCTCCGCCTCCTCCGATGCCTGCCCCGACACCTGCCCAGACGCCCGCCGCGCCCTACGACTGGCAGCGGCTCGACCCACGGATGCTCCTGGTCTACCCGATCCGCGAGGTCGTCCGGTTCCTGCCGGCCCTCCTCGTGCTCGCCGTGGCCGGGTCGGCGTCGTCGGACGGGGCACCGTGGCAGCTCTTCGGGGTCGTCGTGCCGGTCCTGCTCGGGGTCCTGCGCTACCTGACGACCCGCTACCGGATCGCCGCGGGGCGCATCGAGCTCAAGCGCGGCCTGCTCAGCCGGCGGATCACCTCGACCCCGCTCGACCGGGTCCGCACCGTCGACCTGACCGCCTCGGTCGTCCAGCGGGCGCTCGGCCTGACCACGCTGCGCATCGGCACCGGCCTGGCCAGCACCGACGACGGGGACGCCCTCGACCTCGACGGGCTGCCGGTCGACCGGGCCCGCGCGCTGCGCGCCGACCTGCTGCACACCGCCGCCGTCGAGCAGGTCGACGAGACCGGCGCCGCGGTGGCGCCCGACCCCGGGCAGACGCTGGTCGCCTTCGACGCGCGGTGGGTGCGCTTCGCGCCCTTCACCGGGACCGGCCTCGTCGTCGTCGCGGCCACGATCGGCGGCGCCGCCCAGCTGCTCGACTCCCTCGGGGCGTGGGACGACGTCGCCTCCGACGACGTGCCGGTGCTGTCGGTCCTCACCGTCGTGCTCGGTCTGCTCGCGGGGCTGGTCGTCCTGCTGACCCTGTCGGTGGTGGGCTACCTGGTGGCCAACGGCGGGTTCCTGCTCAGCCGGCAGGCCGGGGCCTGGCACGTGCGCCGTGGCCTGCTGACGACACGTGAGACCAGCATCGACGAGGAGCGGCTGGCCGGGGTCGCGATCGGCGAGCCGCTCGCCCTGCGCCTGACCGGCGGTCGCCACCTGCAGGCGATCGTCACCGGGGTCGACCGCTCCGAGACCGGCAGCTCGATGCTGGTGCCGCCGTCGGACGCCCCCGTCGCGCCCCGGGCGGCGCGACACCTGCTCGGTCACGACACACCTGTAGACGTGCGGCTCACGCCCCACGGCCCGGCCGCCGCCCGACGACGCTGGACCCGGGCGCTGGTGCCCGCCGTGGTCGTCCTGGCGGCGACCGCCGCGGTCGTGGCGACCGGCGGCCCGTGGTGGCTGCTGGTCCCGGCCGCCCTCCTCGTGGCGGGAGCAGCCCTGCTGGCCGCCGACCGGGTCGCCGGTCTCGGCCACGCCCTCGCCGAGGGCCACCTGGTGGCCCGTTCGGGCAGCCTGACGCGGCGCCGCGACATCCTCGCGGTCGACCACGTCATCGGGTGGAACCTGCGAGCCACCTGGTTCCAGCGCCGCGCCGGTCTCACCGCGCTCGCGGCCACGACCGCCGGCGGTGGCGGGTCGGTCGGGCTGCTCGACGTGCCCGAGGCCGACGCCGTCCGCCTGGCCGACGAGGCCATCCCCGGCCTGGTCTCGCAGTTCCGCCAGGACCCCGGGCACCAGACCGGAGCCTGAGATCGACAGCACGGCTGCCACTCCCGCCCCACTAGGTTGGCCGCCATGTTCTCGAAGGTGCTGGTGGCCAACCGCGGTGAGATCGCGATCAGGGCGTTCCGTGCGGCGTACGAGGTGGGCGCGCGCACGGTCGCGGTCTTCCCCCACGAGGACCGCTGGTCCGAGCACCGGTTGAAGGCCGACGAGGCCTACGAGATCGGCGAGCGCGGCCACCCCGTGCGGGCCTACCTCGACCCCGAGGCGATCGTGGCCGTCGCGGTCAGGGCCGGGGCCGACGCGGTCTACCCCGGCTACGGCTTCCTGTCCGAGAACCCCGCTCTCGCCGAGGCGTGCGCCAACGCCGGCATCACCTTCGTCGGCCCGACGTCCACGGTGCTCGAGCTGACCGGCAACAAGGCCCGCGCGATCGCGGCGGCCAAGGCGGCCGGCGTACCGGTGCTGGCCAGCGTCGAGCCCGGCACCGACGTCGACGCCCTCGTGGCGGCGACCGAGGCCGACGGGGGCATGCCCTACCCGCTGTTCGTCAAGGCCGTCGCCGGTGGCGGCGGTCGCGGCATGCGCCGCGTCGAGCGCCCCGAGGACCTGCGCGAGGCGGTCGAGACCTGCATGCGCGAGGGCGAGGGCGCCTTCGGCGACCCCACCGTCTTCATCGAGCAGGCCGTCGTCGAGCCGCGCCACATCGAGGTGCAGATCCTCGCCGACGGCGAGGGCAACGTGATGCACCTCTTCGAGCGCGACTGCTCGGTGCAGCGCCGCCACCAGAAGGTCGTCGAGATCGCCCCGGCCCCCAACCTCGACCCCGAGCTGCGCGACCGGATGTGTGCCGACGCGGTGCGCTTCGCCCAGGAGATCGGCTACCGCAACGCCGGCACCGTCGAGTTCCTGCTCGACCCTGCTGGCAACTACGTCTTCATCGAGATGAACCCCCGCATCCAGGTCGAGCACACGGTGACCGAGGAGGTCACCGACGTCGACCTCGTCCAGTCCCAGCTGCGGATCGCCTCGGGAGAGACCCTCGCCGACCTCGGCCTGTCGCAGGAGACCGTGCAGCTGCGCGGCGCCGCCCTGCAGTGCCGGATCACCACCGAGGACCCCGCCAACAACTTCCGTCCCGACACGGGCATCATCACCACCTACCGCTCCCCCGGCGGCGGCGGCATCCGCCTCGACGGCGGCACCGTCTTCACCGGCGCCGAGGTCTCGGCCCACTTCGACTCGATGCTCGCCAAGCTCACCTGCCGCGCGCGCACCTTCGACAAGGCCGTCGAGAAGGCCCGTCGTGCGGTCGCGGAGTTCCGCATCCGCGGCGTCTCCACCAACATCCCGTTCCTGCAGGCCCTGCTCGACGACCCCGACTTCGCCGCCGGACGCGTGACGACGTCGTTCATCGAGACCCACCCCCACCTGCTCAACGCCCGCAGCTCCGGTGACCGCGGTACCAAGCTGCTCAGCTATCTCGCCGACGTCACCGTCAACCAGCCGCACGGCGCCGCCCCCGTCTCGGTCGACCCGGCGACCAAGCTGCCCCAGGTCGACCTCGCGGTCCCGGCCCCCGACGGGACCCGCCAGCTGCTGCTCGAGCTCGGCCCCGAGGCCTTCGCCCGCCGGCTGCGCGAGCAGACCCAGGTCGCCGTCACCGACACGACCTTCCGCGACGCCCACCAGTCGCTGCTCGCGACGCGGGTGCGCACCCGGGACCTGCTCACCGTGGCCGGTCACGTCGCCCGCACCACCCCCGAGCTGTGGTCGCTCGAGGCCTGGGGCGGGGCGACGTACGACGTGGCGCTGCGCTTCCTCGGCGAGGACCCCTGGGACCGACTGGCGGCGCTGCGCCAGGCGGTGCCCAACATCCAGCTGCAGATGCTGCTGCGCGGGCGCAACACCGTCGGCTACACGCCGTACCCCCGCGCGGTCACCGAGGCCTTCGTCGAGGAGGCCGCCGCGACCGGCATCGACGTGTTCCGGGTCTTCGACGCGCTCAACGACGTCGAGCAGATGCGCCCCGCCATCGAGGCCGTGCGCGCGACCGGCACGACGCTCGCCGAGGTCTGCCTGTGCTACACCGGCGACCTGTCCTCGCCCGACGAGAAGCTCTACACCCTCGACTACTACCTGCGCCTGGCCGAGCGGATCGTCGAGGCCGGCGCCCACGTGCTGGCGATCAAGGACATGGCCGGGCTGCTGCGCGCCCCCGCCGCCCGCACCCTCGTGACGGCGCTGCGCGAGCGCTTCGACCTGCCGGTGCACCTGCACACCCACGACACCCCCGGCGGCCAGCTCGCCACCCTGCTCGCCGCGATCGACGCCGGCGTCGACGCGGTCGACGCGGCCTGCGCCTCGATGGCCGGTACGACGTCGCAGCCCGCCCTGTCGGCGCTGGTCTCGGCGACCGACCACTCCGCGCGCGAGACCGGTCTGTCGTTGGCCGCCGTCAACGCCCTCGAGCCCTACTGGGAGGCGACCCGCCGCGTCTACGCGCCGTTCGAGTCGGGCCTGCCGTCGCCGACCGGCCGCGTCTACCGCCACGAGATCCCCGGCGGCCAGCTCTCCAACCTGCGCCAGCAGGCGATCGCCCTGGGCCTGGGCGAGAAGTTCGAGCAGGTCGAGGACATGTACGCCGCCGCCAACGACATGCTCGGCCGGATCCCCAAGGTCACGCCCTCGTCGAAGGTGATCGGCGACCTCGCCCTGTCGCTGGTGGGCATCGGTGCCGACCCCGAGGAGTTCGCCGCCTCGCCCGACAAGTTCGACATCCCCGACTCGGTCATCGGCTTCCTCAACGGCGAGCTCGGCGACCCGCCCGGCGGGTGGCCCGAGCCGGTCCGCACCAAGGCCCTCGAGGGGCGCACCTGGAGGGCCCCGGCCGAGTCACTGACCCCCGAGGCCGAGGCCGGTCTCGCCGGCGGGTCGCCCTCGCGGCGTCGTACGCTCAACGAGCTGTTGTTCCCCGGCCCCACCCAGGCCTTCACCGAGGTCCGCCAGACCTACGGGGACGTGTCGGTCCTGCCGACGCTCGACTACCTCTACGGCTTGCGCCAGGGCGACGAGCACGAGGTCGAGATCGAGCCCGGCAAGACGCTGCTCATCGGGCTGTCGGCCATCAGCGAGCCCGACGCCCGTGGCTTCCGCACCGTGATGGCCATGATCAACGGCCAGATGCGGCCGATCTCGGTGCGCGACAAGAGCGTGTCCTCCGACGTCACGGCGGCCGAGAAGGCCGACGCCGGCAACGCCAAGCACGTCGCCGCGCCCTACCAGGGCGTCGTGACCGTCGTGGTCGCCGAGGGCGACACCGTCGAGGCCGGGCAGACCCTGGCCACCATCGAGGCCATGAAGATGGAGGCCTCGATCACCGCGCCCACCTCCGGCAGGGTCGAGCGCATCGCCCTGGCGGGCACCCAGGCCGTCGAGGGTGGCGACCTGGTCGCGGTGCTGGGCTGAGCGCCTGGCGCTCGACCTGAGGCTTCCCCGGCTGACCGGGGAAGTCCCAGGACGTGTCCGCCGCGTTCCCGGCCGCCGTCAGCGCAGGCTGAACCAGGTCGAGTTGAGCCCGAAGTAGGAGCGGAACTGCTCGCCGGTGAGCGTGGTCGACATGCGGGAACCGATGACCTGGACCGTCGTCACGCGCCCGTCCCACTCGCCGTTGCCGTCACGGTCGATCGTGCCCAACCGCTGGAACGTGCCGATCGCCGGGAGCGCACGCTCGATCTCGCCGGGGGTGACGGTGTCGGGGAGCCCCTGGAACACGTCGTCGAAGGGGTCCGCCTTCGCGACGAGGTAGGGCCGCGACCCCGCAGCCATCCAACCGCCGTTGCTCGCCGAGAACTGGGTGAACGCCGGCCGGCCGCCACTGGTGAGCACCTGGCGGGCGGTCGCGGCGATCGCGGCGTCGGTCGTCGAGACCTCGCTGGCCACGCCGCCGTAGACCTGGGACGACGTCGTGTCGTCGACGTGGAAGTAGCGCTGCCGGTAGTCGTTGCGCTCGAACGCGGCGTAGGTGCGGGCCGCGACGGCCTGCGCCTGCAGGGCCGCCGGCTTCCAGGAGGGGAACACCTCGCGGGGTACGACGCCGCGCAGGTAGGCCTCGAGCGGCACCACGTTGACCGTGTCGCGCGTGCGTGAGGACGGCGAGGGCCGGGACGAGCGGAGCGCGCCGCGGTAGGCGCTGCGGCCCGCCGGCGTGATGAGCGTGACCGGCGGCCCGCCGGCGGAGAACTCGGCCTCGCCCGGCACGGTCTTGATGGTGTGCCACCCGCCGCGCGTCCCCCGCCACGCGATCTTGCTGCGTGACCCGTCGGCCGCGACGATGCGCCAGGTGCGGGCGGCCGCCGGCTTGTCGAGCCGCGTCGTACGACCGCTGCCGAGGCTGCGCACCCGCAGACCCGGCCGGTCGACCACCTTGACGTCGGCGGTGGTGTCGGCGCTCAGCAGCACGCGCATCGTCCCGGCGGCGGTGCCGGCGGCGAGCCCGGGGTAGTAGAAGCGCAGGATCTGCTGCCGGCCCTGGCCGGCCAGGGCGCGCGCCTGGGCGCCGTACTGCGACAGGCCGTGGCCGTGCCCGAAGCCGTTGGTCATCAGGCGCACCGCGGCGCCGCGCTCGGCCGGACGGGCCGAGGCCTCGCCGGGAGCGACCACCCCGGTCACGGTCGACAGGGCGAGGGCGGTGGTGGTGGCGGTAGCGGCGACGAGCAGTTTCACCGAGGACTCCAGGGGTCGGTC
>CALRVO020000013.1:0-17461 GCA_943371595.1 Sphingomonas paucimobilis | reverse complement strand
GCCCTGCACGCGGTCGCCCGGGCCATGTGCGCGGCGTACGACGACGACGCGGCGCTCGACTGGTGGCTCGAGCGCGCGCTCCGCACCGAGGGCCGCACCGAGGGGCGCACCGAAGGAGGTGCGGAAAGGGGGGTGCGGACCGGGCGCTGACTGCTTACCGTTTCCGGGACGTCGCCGAGGTTTCACCCGGCGAGCACATCCGCGCAACCGCGGCGAAATCGCACGCCGAGAACGTAGGATCGGACCCGAGGAAGGAGCAGCCATGACCACTCTCACCGGCACCGTGCTGCTCTTCAACGCGTCCTTCGAGCCACTGGGCCGGGTGAGCTTCAAGCACGCGGTCAAGATGCTGGTGCGCGAGGTCGCCGTCGTCCACGAGGCCCACCCCGAGCGGATGATCGGTCCCTACCAGTGGCCGCGCGCGCTGCGCCTGGTGCGCTACGTCGCGACCAAGTGGCTCTACCGGCCGGCCGGCTACACGCGGCAGGGCGTGCTCGCGCGCGAGCGCCACCGCTGCGCCTACTGCGGCGGCCGGGCCGAGACCATCGACCACCTGCTCCCGCGCTCGCGCGGCGGTGGGTGGAGCTGGCTCAACACCGTCGCCGCCTGCGGCTCGTGCAACGAGCGCAAGGGCAACCGCACGCCCGCCGAGGCCGGCATGCGGCTACGGGTCGAGCCCTGGCACCCCACCCGGGCCCAGGTCGCGGCCTGGTCCTGAGGTCGCGGACGCCCCGAGCAGGCCCGCCAGCGGCGAGGGCACGTCGTACAGCGGCACGGCCGCGGCGAGCAATCCGGCGTACGTCGTCTTGTGGCCGCTGCGCGCGCCCAGCCAGCGCCGCAGTCGTTGCGCGTCGGTGCGGTCACGCTGGGCGGGCTGCTGCGCCATCCGCTCGTACGCCGTCCGCTCGCCCTGGGCGTCCACGACGGCCAGCACGCCGCCCACCCCGACCGCACGCACCAGCTCGTCCTCGAGGTCGACGTCGCACACGAAGGTCGCGACCTCGAGGTCGGGCCGCGCGGTGTCGGCGAGCACCCGGCCCACCCAGGTGGTCTCGGCGGCGTCGTGCAGCAGCAGCACCAGCCCGCGTGCGGGAGCCAGGTGTGCGCGCAGGTTGGTGATCCCGTCCATCACGACGACCTCGGGGTAGGGCACCCCCAGGCGCGGGGCCAGGGTGAGCAGGGCACGTCGGTCGCTCTCACCCTCGACGAGCACGGTGGCTCCCCGGTCAGGCACGTCTCGCACCGTAACCGCGTCGAGACCGTCGGCGCCTGCCGTTAAGGTCGCGCGGGTGACGGAGTCGATGATCCAGGCCCGCGGGCTGCGCAAGAGCTTCGGCGAGGGCGAGGCGGCCTTCGAGGCGGTCAAGGGCATCGACCTCGACGTCCGCCGCGGCGAGGCGTTCGGCTTCCTGGGGCCCAACGGCGCCGGCAAGTCCTCGACGATGCGGATGATCGCGGCCGTCTCGCCGGTCAGCGCCGGCGAGCTGAGCATCCTCGGCCTCGACCCGGCCACCGACGGGCCCGCGATCCGGGCCCGGCTGGGGGTCTGCCCGCAGGAGGACACCCTCGACAGCGAGCTCAACGTGCGTGACAACCTGGTCATCTACGCCCGCTACTTCGGCATCGGCCGCGCCGACGCCCGGGCCCGCGCCGACGAGCTGCTCGAGCTGGTCAACCTCACCGACAAGGCCAGGGCCAAGGTCGACGACCTCTCCGGCGGCATGAAGCGCCGCCTGACCATCGCGCGCAGCCTGGTCAACCGTCCCGACCTGCTGCTGCTCGACGAGCCCACCACCGGCCTCGACCCCCAGGCGCGCCACGTGCTGTGGGACCAGCTGTTCCGGCTCAAGCAGCAGGGCGTCACCCTCGTCATCACCACCCACTACATGGACGAGGCCGAGCAGCTCTGCGACCGCCTGATCGTCATGGACAAGGGGGTCGTCGCCGCCGAGGGCTCCCCGTCCGACCTCATCCGCCAGCACTCCTCGCGCGAGGTCGCCGAGCTGCGCTTCGGCCTCGGTGACGGCCACGGCGCCAACCCCCACGAGACCCACGCCGCCGACGTCGCCCCGCTGGGCGACCGGGTCGAGGTGCTGCCCGACCGGCTGCTGGTCTACAGCGCCGACGGTGACGCGGTCCTCGAGGCCGTCCACCAGCGGGGCCTGCGGCCGGTCGCGACGCTGGTGCGGCGCAGCACCCTCGAGGACGTCTTCCTGCGCCTCACCGGCCGGACCCTGGTCGACTGATGGCTGCGACGACCACCACCTCGGCGTCCGCCGCCCACCACGGCCGCCTCTCGACGCCCACCGCCGTCCGCCGGATGGCGCCCTACTGGCTCACCGTCTCGCTGCGCACCTGGCGGGGCTCGGTCGTCTCGGCGCTCCTCGCGCCGGTGTTCTACGTCGTCGCGATGGGGGTCCTGCTCGGGGGCTTCATCGACAGCGACCCCGCCCGGCTCGAGGGCGCCCCGACCTACCTCGCCTTCATCGTGCCGGGCCTGGTCGCGGGTCACGCGATGCAGACCGCGGTCGCCGACACCTCCTGGCCGGTCTTCAGCAACTTCAAGTGGAACCGCGTCTACGACTCGATGGTCGCCACGCCCATCACGGTGCGCCAGGTCGCTGCGGCCCACCTGTTCTTCGTCTGGGTCAGGGTCACGGCGGTGTGTGCGGTCTTCGACCTCGTGGTCGCGCCGTTCGACGTCTACGGCAGCTGGTGGGGCCCGTTCGCCGCGCTCGCCGCGCAGAGCCTCACCGGCCTGGCGTTCGCGACCCTGATGTACGGCTACTCCTGCCGCATCACGTCCGACGCCGCCTTCGGGGTCGTCTTCCGGCTGGGCGTCTTCCCGCTGTTCCTCTTCAGCGGCGCGTTCTTCCCGATCAGCAACCTGGGCCCCGTCGGCGAACGGGTCGCCCAGCTGACGCCGCTGTGGCACGGCGTCAACCTGTCGCGCATGTGCAGCCTCGACACCCTCGACGCGAGCACCGCCGCGGTCAACGTCACCGTCCTGGTCCTGGTCGCCGGGTTCGGCGGCTGGTGGGCCGTGCGCGGGCTCGAGAGGCGGATGGCGCGATGAGCAGTCCTGACCGTCCCCGGGTCCGCCCCCTCGTGGTGCCCCTGACCTCCTGGCAGGCCACCCTCCTGCTCGTCGAGCGCAACGCCATCACCTACCGCTCCGAGTGGAAGCTCTTCCTCACGGGCTTCCTCGAGCCGGTCTTCTACCTGTTGTCCATCGGCATCGGGGTCGGCCAGCTCATCGAGTCCTTCGAGTTCAACGGCGAGACCATCCCCTACGCCGAGTTCGTCGCCCCCGGCATGCTCGCCGCCTCGGCGTTCAACGGCGCCCTGATGGACTCCTGCTTCAACTTCTTCTTCAAGCTCAAGCACCTGCGCCTCTACGACTCCGTGCTCGCGACCCCCGTCGGCACCGGCGACGTCGCCAAGGGCGAGGTGATCTGGGGCCAGCTGCGCGGCGGGTCCTACTCGGCGGCGTTCCTGGTCGTGATGCTGCTCCTGGGCTACATCCACACCTGGTGGGCGGTCCTGGCCCTGCCGGCCGCCCTGCTCATCGGCTTCGCGTTCAGCGCCGTCGCGATGGCGTGCACGACCTGGTTCACCTCCTGGCAGGACTTCGAGAAGGTCACCCTCGTCCAGACCCCGCTGTTCCTCTTCTCGGCCACGTTCTTCCCGATCACCGCCTTCGACGGCTGGCTGCGCGTGGTCGTCGAGTGCACCCCCCTCTACCGCGGCGTCGTGCTGTGCCGCGAGCTCACGACCGGCACGGTCACCAGCGCGTCGCTGGTCTCGGTCGTCTACCTCGCCGTCATGGGCGCCGTGGGCCTCTGGGTCGTGCGCCGGCGTCTCGACGCCCTGCTGCTCACCTGACGGGCTCGTCCAGCACGAGCGCCCACACCCCCGTGTCGACCCACCGGCCCAGCTTGTGGCCCACCTCGGGCAGCAGGCCCACCCGCTCGAAGCCGCACGACCGGTGCAGGGCCTCGCTCACCGGGTTGGGCGTGGCGACCACGGCCAGCACCGTGTGCACCCCGTCGGCGCGCAGCCGGCCCAGCAGCACGTCGTACAACGCCCGGCCGACGCCGCGACCGCGGGCCTGGGCGGCGAGGTAGACCGAGACCTCGCGGGTCCGGTCGTAAGCCGCCCGCGGCCGGTAGGACGAGGAGTAGGCGAACCCCACCACGCGCGGCCCGTCGACGGCGACCAGGAAGTGGTGGGCGTCCGCGAGCCGCTCCTGCCAGTACGCCGGCGGGGGAGCCGTGGTGTCGAAGGTCGAGACCGCCGCGGCGACCTGCTCGTCGTAGATCGCCCCCACGACCGCCAGGTCCTCGGGCCGGGCGTCGCGGACCTCTGCTGTCTGGGACATGGCGGCATCTTGTCGCAGGATGGCCGTCGCGCCGGCGGCGGCTGCGACCTGGCCTTGCGAGGATCGGGGCGTGATCGAGCCCGACACCCAGGACTGGACCTGGGTCCTGTCCCGCCTGTGCCCCGACTGCGGCTTCGTCGCCACCGAGGTCGACCTCGCGCAGGTCGGTGACCAGGTCCGCGCCAACGCAGCGCTGTGGCCGGTGGTGCTGGCCGGGCCGTCACCGACCCGCCGACCGCGCCCCGACACGTGGTCGGCGACCGAGTACGCCTGCCACGTCCGCGACGTCCACACGGTCTTCGCCGAACGGGTCAGGCTGATGCTCACCGAGGACGACCCGCACTTCGCCGACTGGGACCAGGACGCCACCGCGCTCGAGCGGGGCTACGACCGGGCCGGCCCGGCCGAGGTCGCGCCCGAGCTCGTCGCGGCGGCCGACGCCGTCGCCGCGCTGTACGACGCCGTGCCACCGCACGAGCGGGACCGCCCGGGGCGGCGCAGCAACGGCAGCACCTTCACCGTCGACAGCCTCGCGCGCTACCACCTGCACGACGTGGTCCACCACGCCTGGGACGTCCGCCACCAGCTCACCGTCGCGGCCTACGACCGGCAGGCCGCCGACTACCGCGACGCGTCGAGTCCGCTCAGCGACGGCGTCCGCGCGGCCCTCGACGCCTTCGCCGCCCGCCTCGCGCCGGGCGCACTGGTGCTCGAGATCGGCAGCGGCGGCGGGCGCGACGCCCGCGAGCTCGAGGCACGCGGGCTGCGGGTGCGGCGTACCGACGTCGCCCCGGGGTTCGTCAGGCTGCTGCGCGACGCCGGCCACGAGGCCGAGGTGCTCGACCCGCTGACCGACGACCTCGACCTGCCCGACCTGCTCGGCCGGCCCCGCGGGCACGACGCCGTGTGGGCCAACGCCAGCCTGCTGCACGTCGCCCGCCGCGACCTGCCGACGGTGCTCGGGCGGCTCGCGGCCGCCACCCGGCCCGGGGGAGTGCTGCGGCTGGCGGTCAAGGAGGGCGACGGCGAGGCGTGGTCGACCCACGGCAGCATCGGCGTCCCCCGCAGGTTCACCTACTGGCGGCGTCCGGGCCTCGAGCGCGCCCTCGGCGCCGCCGGGTGGGTCGTCGATTCGGTCGAGGAGACCGACGGGCAGCGGGGCGAGCGCTGGCTCTCGGTCGTCGCCACCCGTCGCCTACCGTAAGGACCCGTGAGGCACACCGAGTTCTGGTCCCGGCTCGAGCACGCGCTCGGCACCGGCTACTACCGCGTGTGGGCGAGCCAGATCGTGATGGCCGACCTCGACCGGCGCACCGCCCAGGAGGCGCTCGACGCCGGGGTCCCGCCCAAGCAGGTCTGGGCCGCGGTCTGGCGCACCCTCGACCTGCCCGACACCGAACGATGACCGGACGCTGACCGGTCTGGCCCACCCCGGCCCGCAGTAGGCAGTCGCCGCCGGCGTCCCTAGGCTCGCGCCCATGAGCCGTCCCTCCCGCCTCCTTCCCGCCGCCGCCGTCCTGCTGGCGCTCGCCCTCGCTGGCTGCGGGGGCGACGACGAGCAGTCGGGCGAGGACGACACGACGGGGGCCGGCGTCCCGCGGGTCAGCCCCAGCACGTCGACGGCGGCGCCCGACGGCCCCACCAAGGAGGCGTTCGTCACCGAGGCCAACGCGATCTGCGCCGCGGGCAACGCCGAGATCGCGGCGGCCGGCGCCGACGTCGACCCGGCCGACCCCGACGCCGTGGCGGCCTTCGCCACCGACGTCCTGGTGCCGAGCGTGCGCGGCCAGCTCGACGACATCCGGGCCCTCGGGTTCCCGGCCGACGACGCCGACCTGCTCGACGACACCCTCGCCGACGCCGGCACCGCCGCCGACGAGATCGAGGCCGACCCGACCCTGCTGACGGGCACCGACAACCCGTTCGCCGAGGTCAACGCGACGCTCACCGACTACGGCCTCACCGAGTGCGCCGCGTCCTGACCCCGCCTGACACGATGGGCGGGTGACCCTCCCGATCGCAGACGTGGCCGTCATCGGCGGCACCGGCTTCTACTCCTTCCTCTCCGGCGACGTCACCGAGCACGCCGTCGCGACGCCCTACGGCGACCCGTCCGGGCCGATCGCGGTCGGCGAGGTAGCCGGACGCCGGGCCGCGTTCCTGCCCCGCCACGGCCAGGACCACCGGCACCCGCCGCACGGCATCCCCTACCGCGCCAACGCCTGGGCCCTGCGCTCGCTCGGGGTCCGGCAGGTGCTGGCCCCGTGCGCGGTCGGCGGGCTGCCCAGCGGCCGGGTGGCCCCCGGTGACGTCGTGGTGCCCGACCAGCTCGTCGACCGGACCTTCCGGCGCGTCGGGTCGTTCGTCGAGTCCGGCGCCTGCCACCTGCCCTTCGCCGACCCCTACTGCCCCGGTGTCTCGGCCGCGGCGGCCGCCGCCGCGCCCGACGTACGACGGGGCGGCACGATGGTCGTCATCGAGGGCCCGCGCTTCTCCACCCGCGCCGAGTCGCAGCACTACGCCGCCCAGGGGTGGGACCTCATCAACATGACCGGCGCCCCCGAGGCGGCGCTCGCCCGCGAGATGCGCCAGTGCTACGCCGCGATCGCGCTGGTCACCGACATGGACGCCGGCGCCGAGTCGGGCGCGGGGGTCGGCCAGGAGGAGGTCTTCGCCCTCTTCAAGGCCAACCTCGAGCGCCTCACCGGCCTGCTCACCGACGCCATCGGCAGCCTGCCCGACCCCGACGGCTGCGGGTGCTCGACCTGGGCCGACGGCGTCGAGCTCACCTACGACGTCCCGGGCCCGACCGCCTGACCCGATCGGGCCATGCCCGTGCCGCACGGCGCGACGTAGCGTCCCGCCATGCGCACCCGATTCTCGCCGCCCCTGCTCGTCGCCGTCCTCGCGCTCGTGCTGGCCGCCGGGGGCACCGGCTACGCCGCGGGCAAGATCACCTCGCGCCAGATCCAGGACGGCACGATCCAGGGGCGCGACGTCCGCAACGGCACGCTCACCGGTCTCGACGTCAAGGACGGCACGATCCAGGGTCGTGAGATCCGCAACGGCACCCTCACCGGTCTCGACGTCAAGGCCGGCAGCATCCCGCGAGCCAAGCTCGACCGGGCGTGCGCGGCGGCGGAGGTCCGGGTCTTCGGCGGCTGCGTCCGCAGCGCGGCCTCCGGACCGAGCAGCTACCAGGCCGCCCTCGACGACTGCAACCAGCGCGACGGCCGGCTGCCCACCACGGCCGAGATCCTGTGGATCGCCGCCCACACCGACGACTTCGGCTGGGCCGACGGCAACCCCAGCCAGTACGAGTTCACCGGCGACTACACCAGCGGCGCCACCTACACCCCGATCGCCTTCGACCGCGGCGGCAACGTCATCGGCAACGCCAGCGCGCAGCTCTTCTGGCACCACTGCGTCACGTCCTGACGCGCCGTTCCTAGGGTGGGCGCATGCGCGTCCTCCTCACCGGCTCGGCCGGGTTCATCGGTACGGCGATCGGCGCGGCGCTCGAGGGCGCCGGCCACGACGTGGTCCGGGTCGACCTGATGCTCCCGCAGGCCCACGGTGCCGGCGAGCCGCCCGCGGGCACCCACCACCTCGACGTGCGACGGGCCGACGAGTGGACCCACCTGCTCGACGGCATCGACGCGGTGTGCCACCAGGCAGCGATGGTCGGTGCGGGCGTGACGGTCGCGGACCTGCCGCTCTACGCCTCCCACAACGACCTCGCCACCGCCGTCCTGCTCGCCGCGATGCACACCGCAGGGGTCGACCGGCTGGTGCTGGCCAGCTCGATGGTCGTCTACGGCGAGGGTCGCTACACGTGCCCGACCCACGGCGACCAGGTGCCGCCACCTCGCGCGGTGGCCGCGCTCGACGCCGGCGACTTCGACAACCACTGCGGCGTGTGCGGGCAGCCGCTGGCCTGGGCCACGGTCGACGAGGACGCCCGCCTCGACCCGCGCAGCTCCTACGCCGCCAGCAAGCTCGCCCAGGAGCACTACGCCTCGGCGTGGGTGCGCCAGGCCGACGCGTCGGCGGTGGCCCTGCGCTACCACAACGTCTACGGCCCGGGCATGCCCCGCGACACCCCCTACTCCGGAGTCGCGGCGATGTTCCGCTCCTCCCTCGAGCGCGGCGAGCGGCCCAAGGTCTACGAGGACGGTGCCCAGGCCCGAGACTTCGTCCACGTCGCCGACGTCGCGCGCGCCAACGTGCTGGCCCTCGAGTCGGTGACGGCCGGGCCGAGCGGGGCCTACGACGCCTACAACGTCGCCTCGGGCCACCCCGTCTCGATCCTCGAGGTCGCCCGGTTGGTCGGCTCGGGCATGTCTGACGCCGTCGAGCCCGAGGTCACCGGCGGCTACCGCCTCGGCGACGTCCGCCACGTCGTCGCCTCGCCGGCCCGCGCGGCCGAGCGCCTGGGCTTCACCGCGCAGGTGCTGCCGGCCGACGGGTTGCGGGAGTTCGCGACGGCGCCGCTGCGCGCCTAGGCCCACCCCACGGTGGTCGAGGAAGGCGCGCTAGCGCCTGTCACGAGACCACTCGACCGCAACGACGGGGTCGGGTCGACAGAGCGGTTGCGGTGGGTGTGGTCTCGTGACGGTCGCGGGCGACCTCCTCGACCACCGTGGGGCCGGGTTGGCAGCCCCACGACGACGGTCGCGGGCGACCTCCTCGACCACCGTGGGGTCACCACTGCGTGAAGACCAGCTGCTGCAGCAGGATCGCGGTGGTCACCTGCACCGCGAGCGCCGGGCGGCGCCACAGCTCGGGCAGCAGGGCGGTCGAGACCAGCAGCCACGGCACCCACGGCAGCCAGATCCGCTCGACCTCCGACTTGCTCATCCCTGACAGGTCGGCGGCGATCACGGCCGCCGCGGCCGACAGCGACAGCAGCACCGCCGTACGCCGGGGGGTGACGGCCCCGCGCACGGTCGCACGCAGCCCCGGCAGCGCACATGCGAGACCGGCGCCGAGCACGGGTCCGGCGCTGACGAGCAGGGCCCCGAGGTTGCCCCACACCCAGTAGGACTGGGGGCGCTGGCCGCCGAGCCCGGCGAAGTAGCGGTCGTGCACCGCGGGGTAGGCCTCCCACCAGTAGAAGCCGAACGCCCCGAAGACCGCGACCACGACCAGCGCGCCGCCGACCGCCCACGGGAGCGGGCGCCACGACCGCGCGGCGGCGAGCACGCCCAGCGCGACGAGCCCCATCAGCGGCAACCCGTAGGACACGAACACCGACAGGCCGAGCACCACCCCGGCCGGCACCGCCCACCCGATCATCCGACCGCGCGTCGACGAGGTCGCGGCGAGCGCCAGCAGCGCCAGGCCCCACGCCGTCAGGGTCATGAAGACCGCGTCGGCCGAGACCGCCATCAGCACCGCGGCGGGGGTGAGCACCAGGAACGGCAGGACCCGGCGCGCGAGGCCCTCGGCGTCGAGCGCACGCAGCGCCGTCAGCACCCCCGGCACCGCAGCCGCTGCGACCGCGGTGACCACCAGCCCCACCCCGAACGACGTCGTGACGCCCAGGCGCACCAGCGCGACGAAGAACAGCAGCGCCCCCGGCGGGTGGCCGGCGACGTGGACGGGCCAGCTGTCGGGCTCGCCGTAGGTGATGCCCCCGACGTACCCGTCGATCAGGCCGGGCACGTCGTCCACGGTGCGGGCGGTGGCGAGGTACTCGCCCGACATGTCCTCGACCCGCGAGATGCCCTCGGCGCCGTCGACGTAGGCGAGCGCGAGCAGCCAGACCAACCCCACGGCGTACGACGCCACGAGGAGCACCGGCCAGCGCGCGGTCGCGGCGAGGCGGGGCAGGAGCAGCCACGCCAGCACCCCGACGAGCACGACGCGCAACGTGGGGATCCCGACGGACTTGACCTCCAGGTAGCCGCGCAGCGGAGGGACGCGGTCCTCGCCGGGGTAGGGGTTGCGGGAGAGCGTCTCGATCGACAGCAGGTGGGGGAGCCAGAAGGTCGCCACCAGCAGCACGACCGTCAGCGCGACCCCGACCCACGCCGCCGTCGTGACGCGCCGGGCGTCGGTGTCGGGCGGGTCGCCCAGGGTCGTCGTCGCGGTCATCACCGGCGACAGTAGCGGCGCGGACGAGGCCCGGCGGGCCGGGCGGGCCCTGGCCCGGACGTGTCACAGGGTTGTAAGCCTTCGGGTGGGTTCTGGCCCGACGGCGGCCCCTACCTTGGTACGACCATGCCAGACTGCGACCTCATCCTCCCGTGCCGCGACGAGGCAGCCGCCCTGCGCGAGCTGCTTCCCCGCGTCTCCACCGACCTGTCCGTGATCGTCGTCGACAACGGGTCGCGCGACGGCACCGCCGACGTGGCCCGCGCACTGGGGGCCCGGGTCGTGCACGAGTCGACTCCCGGTTACGGCGCCGCCGTGCAGGCCGGTCTGCTCGCCGCGACGAACACCTACGTGGCCTTCATGGACGGAGACGGGTCCTTCGACCCCGACGAGGTGCTGCCGCTGCTCGCCGAGGTGCGCGCCGGTCGCGCCGACATCGCCGTGGGCCGGCGACGCCCGGTGTCGCGGCGCGTCTGGCCCTGGCACGCCCGAGCCGGCAACGCCCTGATCGTCCGCTGGCTGCGCCGCCGCATCGACCTCGACGCCCACGACATCGCCCCGCTGCGGGTCTGCCGCCGCGAGGACCTTCTCGCCCTCGACGTCCGCGACCGGCGCTTCGGCTACCCCGTCGAGCTGCTGCAGAAGGCGACCGCCGCCGGCTGGCGGTTCCGCGAGCACGACGTCACCTACCACCCGCGGGCCGAGGGCACCCGCTCCAAGGTCTCCGGCTCGGTGACCGGCACCGTGCGCACCGCCCGCGACTTCGCCAGGGTGCTGTCCCGATGAGCGCCCGATGAGCGCCCTGAGCGCCGACCCGGGGGACTGGACCGCGCTCGTCGTGGCCAAGGCCCCCGTGGCCGGGCTCGCCAAGACCCGCCTCGGCGCGATGGTCGGCGACGAGGCCGCCGCCGACCTGGCCGCGGCCGCGCTGCTCGACACGCTCGCCGCCTGCGCCGGCGCGCCCTACCGCGTGGTGGCGATGACCGGTGACCTCGACGCGGCCGCGAGGTCCGCCGACCTGCGCGACGCGCTGGCCGGGTGGGTCGTCGTGCCCCAGCGCGGTGAGGGGTTCGACGAGCGGCTGGCCGCGGCCCACGCCGACGCCCACGCCGTGGCGCCCGCGCCGACGGTGCAGGTCGGCATGGACACCCCCCAGCTCACGCCGGCGCTCCTCGCCGACGTGGCCGCGCGACTGGCCGACCACGAGGCCGTGCTCGGCCCCGCCGACGACGGCGGCTGGTGGGTGCTCGGCCTGCGCGACCCGGCCTGCGCGACCACGCTGCGCGGAGTGCCGATGTCGACCCCGACGACCTACGACGACACGCTGGCCGCCCTGCGGGGCGCCGGCCTCGGCGTCGCCACGACCGACGTGCTCACCGACGTCGACACCGTCGACGACGCGCAGCGGGTGGCCGACCAGGCCCCCCACACCCGGTTCTCCCACAGCTGGACCCGACACAGGATGGCGACACGATGACCGACCAGCTGGAGGAGAAGTCCTTCTCGACCGTCTTCGCCTACGCCCTGCAGGGGCACCCGTGCGCCGTGATCGGGCTCGACGAGACGCCCGAGCACCTCCCCGTCGACGCCTGGACCCGCGTCGCCGACGCCGAGGACCTCGCGATCCTCGACCACTGCTTCGGCCCCACCCTCGACATCGGCTGCGGCCCGGGCCGGATGGTCGCGGCGCTGGTCGAGCGGGGCGTGCTGGCCCTCGGCATCGACGTGGTGCAGGAGGCCGTCGGGCAGACCCTCGAGCGGGGCGGCTCGGCCCTGCTGCGCGACGTCTACGACACCCTGCCGGGCGAGGGCCGCTGGGCCACCGCGCTGCTCGCCGACGGCAACGTCGGCATCGGCGGCGACCCCGTCGCGCTGCTGCGCAGGGTGCGCGAGATCCTCGACCCGCGCGGCCGCATCGTCGTGGAGGTCGCCGCGCCCGGCGTACCGCACAAGACGTCGTGGGCCTCGCTGGAGTGTGCCGGCGCCCGCAGCCGCCGCTTCCGCTGGTCGGTCGTCGGCGTCGACGACGTCGCCGACCTCGCGAGCCGCGCCGGGCTGCAGGTCCGCGAGACCGCGCGGCACGGCGACCGCTGGTGCGTCGTGCTGGAGGCGGCCACGTGAAGGTCGCGCTCCCGGCACCCACCGACCTGCCCGGTCCCAAGCCCGAGCACTTCACCTCGCGGCTGCGCAGCCCCGCCGTCGCCGCCCGGGTCGGGCTGTGGCTGGGCATCAGCTTCGGGATCTGCTTCCTCACCGGTCTGCTGAGCCACTACGCGCAGAACACCTCGCAGCCGATCCCGTTCCCCGCGAGCCCGTCGTGGGGCTACCGGGTCACCCAGGGCCTGCACGTCGTCACCGGCACCGCCGCGGTGCCGCTGCTGCTGGTCAAGCTGTGGACGGTCTACCCGCGCCTGTTCGAGCGTCCGCCGTCGCTGCGGGTGCGTCAGCTGCTGGTGACCGGCCTCGAGCGCGTCTCCGTCCTGGCCCTGGTGGCCTCCTCGATCTTCATGCTCGTCAGCGGCCTGACCAACACGGCCTCGTGGTACGTCTGGAGCTTCGGCTTCCGCGCCGCCCACTACGGCGTGGCCTGGGTCGCCATCGGCTCCCTGCTGGTCCACATCGCCGTCAAGCTGCCGGTCATCCGCGAGGCGCTGCTCGGTGACGTCGACGACCAGCACTCCCACGACCGGCCCACCGCCGTCGACCAGGGCGTCATGTCGCGCCGGGCGCTGCTCCGTACGACGTGGCTGGCCGCCGGCACCGCGGTGGTCCTCACCGCCGGACAGACCGTCCCGCTGCTGCGCCAGGTCTCGGTCTTCGGCATCCGCTCCGGCGACGGCCCCCAGGGGATCCCGGTCAACCGGACCGCCCAGGCGGCGGGGCTCGAAGACGTCGACGTCGCGGCCTGGCGGCTCATGGTCAGCAACGGCGAGCGGTCCGTCGCGCTGTCGCTGGACGACCTCGCGGCCATGACCCAGCGCACCGAGACCCTCCCGATCGCCTGCGTCGAGGGGTGGAGCGCCAACGGTGACTGGACCGGCGTCCGGCTCTCCGACGTCCTGGCGCTGGTCGGCGCCGACCCCGACAGCGACGTCACGGTCTCCTCGATCCAGCAGAACGGCCCCTACTACACGACCAACACGCTGCAGAAGAGCTTCGCCGGCGACGACCGCACGCTGCTCGCCCTCGGCCTCAACGGCGAGGCGCTCGACCCCGACCACGGCTACCCGTGCCGGCTGATCGCCCCCAACCGCCCCGGCGTGCTGCAGACCAAGTGGCTCGGCAGCATCGAGGTGCAGGCGTGAACGGCCTCGTGCTCACCCGCGCCGGCCTCGGCGTCGTCGGGGTCGTCGTCGGCCTCTACGGCGCCTACCTGACGCTGTCGCGCCAGACCTCCGCGCAGATCGTCAGCACGCTGCAGTACCTCGTCGGCGGCGTCCTCCTCAACGACGCCCTGATCGCCGCGGCCGCGCTCGTGGTCGGGTTCCTGGTGACCCGCCTGCTCCCGGCCGTGGTGCGGGCACCGGTCGTCGTGGGCGCCGTGGTGCTCGGGTCGGTGACCCTGCTGGCCGTGCCGGTGCTGCTCGCCTACGGCCGCAAGCCCGACAACCCGACGCTGCTCGACCGCGACTTCGTCGCCGGCTGGTGGGTGTTCGCGGGCGTCGTCGTGGCGTGTGTGGTGGTGGCCTGCGTGGTGCGACTGCGTCGCAGCGCCGGCGACCCCGAGCAGCGGGGCGTCGACGACACCGAGCGGGCCGGGGCGGCCTGATGGCCCGCGTGCTCGTCGTCGACGACGACCGCACCGTGCGCGAGGTCGTCACCTCCTACCTGCGCGCCGCCGGGCACGAGGTCGACGAGGCCGACGACGGGGTGGCCGGCCTCGAGCTGATGCGCCGCTCCCCGGCCGACCTGGTCGTGCTCGACCTGATGATGCCGCAGATGGACGGCCGCGAGATGTGCCGGCGGATGCGCTCGGCCGGCAACGTCCCCGTGATCATGCTCAGCGCGCTGGCGGGTGAGGAGTCGCGCGTCGACGGGTTCGAGCTGGGCGCCGACGACTACGTCACCAAGCCGTTCAGCCCCCGCGAGCTGGTGCTCCGGGTCGAGTCGCTGCTGCGTCGTACCAACGTCCGGAGCGGGGACGAGCCAGGCCTGCCCGACGTCGTGCGCGACGGCGACCTCGTCGTCGACGGCGTACGCCGCGAGGCCACGCTGGGCGGCGAGGTGCTCGCCCTGACCGGGCGTGAGTTCGACCTGCTGCGCCACTTCCTGGCTCACCCCGGGGTCGCGTTCTCGCGCGACGAGCTGCTCGAGCAGGTGTGGGGCTGGACCATCGGTGACCAGTCGACGGTGACCGTCCACGTCCGCCGGGTCCGTGAGAAGGTCGAGCGCCAACCGGCCGCCCCGGTCCGGCTCGTCACGGTGTGGGGCGTGGGCTACCGGTGGGAACCGACGCACGAGGCTGGGGGAGCGGACACGTGAGCGACAGCACCGAGATCCTGGTGGTCGCCGCCGCGGCGGCCGCCGCGGTCGGCGTGGTCGGCCTCGGCGCGGGCTACCTGCTGCGCCGACGCTCGTTGCGCTGGCAGCTGGCGCTGGTGGCCGCGGTCGCGGTGCTGTCGGTCCTCGCCGGCGTGCTCGCGGTGTCCCAGCGGATGCTCATCTCCGAGCACGACCTCGGGGTCGTCACCCTGGTCACCGTCGGTGCGGCCGCGATCTCGCTCGTGGTGGCCCTGGCGCTCTCCGCCGCGCTCACCCGCTTCTCCGCGGCCCTGCGCGCCGACCTGCGCCGCGTCGGCGACGGCAGCACCCCGGTCGCCTCGTCGGCCAGCGGGCCCGCCGAGTTCCGGGCCCTGGCCCTCGAGCTCGACGAGATGCAGTCGCGACTGGCCGACTCCCGGGCGCGCGAGGCCCGCGTCGAGACGGCGCGCCGCGAGCTGGTGTCGTGGGTCTCCCACGACCTGCGTACGCCGCTGGCCGGGCTGCGTGCGATGACCGAGGCGCTCGAGGACGGCGTCGCCCCCGACCCGTCGCGCTACCACCAGCAGATCCGCCTCGAGGTCGACCGGATGTCGCGGATGGTCGACGACCTCTTCGAGCTCTCGCGCATCCACGCCGGCGTGCTGCCGATGGCGCCCGAGCCGCTGCCCCTCGACGACCTGGTCAGCGAGGCCATCGCCGCCGCCGAGCCGGTCGCCCGCGCCCAGGGCGTTCACCTCGGGGGGAGCGTCGAGCCCGGGCTCGTCGTCCGCGTCGACCCGGCCGGGCTGACGCGGGTGCTGGCCAACCTCGTCGCCAACGCCGTGCGCCACACTCCCGCGGGCGGCGCGGTCGAGATCGTCGCCGGGGTCGGCGACGGTGCGGTCGAGCTGAGCGTCACCGACGGCTGCGGCGGCATCGCCCCGGCCGACCTCGACCGGGTCTTCGACATCGCCTGGACCGGCTCGTCGGCCCGTACCCCCGACCTGTGGGGGGCCGACGCCCGTGCCGGTCTCGGCCTGGCCATCGTCAAGGGCATCGTCGAGGCGCACGAGGGCGAGGTCAGCGTCCACAACCTGGACACCGCGGGGTGCCGGTTCCTGGTGCGGCTCCCGCTGCCCGCCTGACCCGCGTCGCGTCCGCCGCGCCCACCTCGGCAGGACCCGGCGTGTCGGGTGGCTTCGAACGTGTGTTCGGCCTAGATTTGGTCCCGATGGAGGCGCTGTCCCCGGTGCTCATCCACAGGCAGCCCGCTCGCCGTGGCGGACTGTCGGTGGTCGCCCCTAGCGTCTCGCCGGACAGATCAGGACGACGACCTCACATCCGACACACCCCGACGTAAGGACACAAGATCATGGCTGGTGGAGACCGCGACAAGGCCCTGGACGCAGCGCTGCTCAACATCGAGAAGCAGTTCGGCAAGGGCTCGGTCATGCGCCTGGGCGACGAGACGCGCGCCCCTCTCGAGATCATCCCGACCGGGTCGATCGCCCTCGACGTGGCCCTCGGCCTGGGCGGCCTGCCGCGCGGCCGGGTCGTCGAGATCTACGGGCCGGAGTCCTCCGGCAAGACCACGGTCGCCCTGCACGCGGTGGCCAACGCCCAGGCCGCCGGCGGCATCGTCGCCTTCATCGACGCCGAGCACGCGCTCGACCCCGACTACGCGGCGGCTCTCGGCGTCGACACCGACGCGCTGCTGGTCTCCCAGCCCGACTCCGGTGAGCAGGCGCTCGAGATCGCCGACATGCTGATCCGCTCGGGCGCACTCGACCTGATCGTCATCGACTCGGTGGCCGCGCTCGTGCCCCGCGCGGAGATCGAGGGCGAGATGGGCGACAGCCACGTCGGCCTGCAGGCCCGCCTGATGAGCCAGGCGCTGCGCAAGATGACCGGTGCCCTCAACAACTCCGGCACCACCGCCATCTTCATCAACCAGCTGCGCGAGAAGATCGGCGTCATGTTCGGCTCGCCCGAGACCACCACCGGTGGTCGGGCGCTGAAGTTCTACTCCTCGGTCCGCCTCGACGTCCGCCGCATCGAGACCCTCAAGGACGGCACCGACATGGTCGGCAACCGCACCCGGGTCAAGGTCGTCAAGAACAAGGTCGCCCCGCCGTTCAAGCAGGCCGAGTTCGACATCATGTACGGCAAGGGCATCAGCCGCGAGGGCGGCCTCATCGACGTCGGCGTCGAGGCGGGCATCGTCCGCAAGGCCGGCGCCTGGTACACCTACGACGGCGACCAGCTGGGCCAGGGCAAGGAGAACGCCCGCACCTTCCTCAAGGACAACCCCGACCTGGCCAACGAGCTGGAGAAGAAGATCCTCGAGAAGCTCGGCGTCGGCCCCAGCGTCGAGGCGCCGGCCGACCCGCTGTCCGACCTCTCCGACAAGCCGATCGGTGTCGACGACTTCTGAGATGAGCGACGAGTCCTGGCGCGGCGACGTCCACGAGGGCGTCGCCGCCTGGACCCGTCGCGCTGACGGTGGTCGAGGTGCGAGGA